>JAGXGG010000076.1 GCA_024636855.1 Ignavibacteriota bacterium
CGGCAGCGTCAGATGTGTATAAGAGACAGTCACTACTCTATACTTTGATAATTTCAATATTCTTTTTCTTAGGGCTTGGTGGCATATCAACTCTGTTTATTATTAATATTGTTTCTAGTATAGGCTGTCTTTTTGCTTTTGAGAAAGCAATAAGAGCTATGAATTTCAGTGCTGATAAGTATATTGTCCTGGCTTTTGCATTCGTACTGATTGTACCGCTTTACCATATTGCTTTTTTATCAATGGAACATACACTGCATATATGGCTGATACTCTTGGCTATTACTAATGCAGCAAAGTACTTCTCTAGTGATAAACAAAGCACAAAACTGATAATCTCACTTTCTATAGTTACTTCACTTGCTACTATGGCTAGGTACGAAACACTATTCTTGGCATTTATAATAGGTTTACTACTGCTTTATAGAAAGCAATTCAAAAACGCATTAATCTTTGGAATTATCATATTATTACCTCTCGCACTATTTGGTTATATCTCAGTCCTAAATGGTGAGAGTTTTCTACCTAATAGTGTACTAATAAAGGGAGTTCGTAGTGGCGATACAGATTGGATTTATTATGCCAAATACCTATTTCGTTGGGTAAAAATTATGATAGAATTTCCCGATTATGGCGTCTCTATTTTGCTAGTGATAAGTGCAGTTATCTGGAGATTGAAAGACAAAAGATATGATTTTTCTTATTGGTTTTCATTTATAGCATTAGCAGTATTTATTCTACATGGATCCTTTGCCAAAATTGGGTGGTTAGGTCGATACGAAGCTTACCTCATAGCATTAGCATTAGTTTCATTTGCTTGCATATATGATAATCTAAGTAAGCATAAAAATACACGATTCGTACCATTTTTAATAATTGCTCTGTTCGTTGTTTTGAGGACTTTCCCTAATACATTTGATTATAGATACGGTATGCAAAATATATACAATCAACAGTATCAGATGTCACAATTTATTAAAGAATACTACAATGATAGTGAAATAGTACTTAATGATATAGGTACTACTTCATACTTTACTAATGCCAAATATATAGATGTATGGGGATTGGCAAATTATGATATAGTTGACTATAAATTAAAAAATGGATTTATAGACCAAGATATAGTGGCTAGATTAGCTTATGACAGAAACTCTAAAATAGCTATCATTTATAATGAAAGTAGCTTTGGTTACGTCCCTAGCGAATGGAAGAAAGTTGCATCTTGGACTATCCAAAATAGACAGGTCTCTAATTTTGCAACCATCTATTTTTATGCAATTAATGAATCTGCTAATACTTTAAAAGAACAAGTAGCACTATTTAGCGGACAAATACCATCGGAGATTCATGTTGAATACTACAAAGAAGAACAATAAAGAAATAAACCTCAAAATACTGAGAATAGTGGGATTGGTCGAAGGTATTAGTTATCTAACATTATTTGGAATTACTATGCCTCTCAAATATATGATGGATATGAAAGAACCTAACTATATAGTAGGTTTATTGCATGGCATACTATTCGTAAGTTATGGATTCTGGACATTTCTTGTGTATAATCAATATAATCTAAGTGTTAAGAAAGCTATTCTTTTACTAATATCATCTCTACTTCCATTTGGAACTTTTGTTTCAGATTCCAAAATACTAAAACCGTTAGAAACAACTGAATAACTAAACACCTAATCTATTTAGTAATAGAACCAATTATAATTCCAAACGTAGAAAATATCTAAATATATCTCGAGGTTATAATTGCGTTTTCTTTTACTTATTTTACTGGTTTCCTGTATCTATTATACAGGTTTCTCTGCCGGAATTACTACCAACTATGATTTAGATACAACTGTATTTGATATAGCTGACCCACTTAATCTATGGATTGATTTTCTAAAAACTGAAGATGATTCTACTGGAGCTCAATATTGGAATAAAGCCGAACTCAAGAAATATTATGAATCTGCATATTTCCTTGCTGAAAATGAATTACAATTTGGTTCAGATAATTTTTTAAAACTACTAACTTATACTAATATAAAAATATTGAGCGTGAGAGAATCAGGTGAGTACTTCAAAATAACATCTATAATTGAGTTTGATCAGATGGAAGAAGGCGAATCAAACATCCAATATATACTACATGTTTATGCTGGATTAGAAGAAGGTGAGTTGAAATTGTTTAATGCATTGGGTGTTAGTACTAAACAAAATTTACAAAGTACTCAAGTTGGTTATATAAACTACCATTACCCTAAATACCATGACTTTAATATAGAATTAGCAAAACAACAAAATGAGTTCATAATAGAATTCAGTAAGAATTTCGACATTCCAATTGATACTGTTGACTATTATTTTGCCCCTACTAATGAAGAGATTCAGAGAATAAAAGGATTTGATTTTTTAATAGGTGATAATGGAAAACAAATACCTTCAGGTAAAGCTGATCCACAAAATAGAATTGTCTATTCTACAGGTACTGGTGAGTATTATCCTCATGAAATAATTCATATCCTAATAAACCCATATTATCCAAATTGTCATCTTTGGTTAAACGAAGGCTTAGCTACGTATTTCGGTATGAGCAGAGGCAAAGAATTAGATTGGCATTTAAGAAAAGTAAACACATATCTACAGGAAAATTCTGACATTGATTTATCAAAAATGCTTGTTTACAAAACATTAGATCAATACACTGATTACAGATATGCTCTTGGGGGTTATATAATAAAAAAAGTCTTCGAAAAAGGTGGATATGAAGAAGTAAAAGAAATATTGAATAGTGGTACATCAGATGATGAATTCTATAATACAGTAGAAAAGCATTTAGGAGTGAAAAGGGAAAATCTAAACAACTATATTCGAAATGATTTGAAAAGCTCTTTTAATAAGTAAACTATTCCTGCTAAGCGAATATAACACCTGAGCCCACTAACTCATCTCTGTCATACCAAACAGCAAACTGCCCTGCTGCTATACCTTTTTGTAGCTCATCGAATACTATGTACATTCCATTTTCCTTACGGATTAACTTGGCTTTTTGGTTTGGTTGACGGTAGCGAATTTTTACATCATACTCTCGTATCTCATCTATTGCCATCTCATGTGAAGGTCGAACCCAATGCACTTCATCGGCTTTTATGTGAATCCCAGGACGATTGAGGGCATAGTGGTCTTCGCCCTGACCTGTGTAAATAATATTGCTCTTGGTGTCAGTCGCTACTACAAATAGCGGTAACTCAGTCCCACCTATTGCTAGTCCTCTCCTCTGACCTACAGTGAAAAAATGTGCACCGTCGTGTTCGCCTAATTTCTTGCCCTTAGCAGCAGAAAGATGAACTGGGTAGCAAACTTCGTCAAGCATACATTGGTCGAGTAAATCATTGCTAATTCCCCAATCATAATCAATATTAGGCATTTCGATTACATCACCTTTTTTAGGTTGCAATTGCTGCTTGAGGAATGTTGGTAAATCTATTTTACCTATGAAGCACAGACCTTGCGAATCCTTTTTATCATAATTCGGTAGCTTTAGCGACTTAGCAATTTCACGGACTTCAGGCTTTGCAATACCACCAATGGGAAAGTGGGCATACTTTAGCATTTCCTGATCTAGTTGACAAAGGAAATAGCTTTGGTCTTTGTTATCATCCTTACCTTTTAGAAGGCGGTATTCGCTCCCTATCATATCTTTTTGGCAATAATGACCAGTTGCTACCAAATCAACATTGTATTCTAATGCGGCCTTCAGAAACACGTCCCATTTTATCTCACGATTACATAGCACATCCGGATTCGGAGTACGACCTGCCTCATACTCTCGGAACATATAATCTGCAACACGAGATTTGTATTCTTTGCTTAGGTTTATGTGGTGAATGGGTATTCCCAAATGCCTAGCTACAAGCTGGGCTATTTCAAAATCTTCTTCCCATTCACAATCACCACGAAGAGTTCCTGTTGGGTCATCCCAATTTTGCATAAAAAGAGCAATAACTTCATGTCCTTCTTCTACGAGGAGATGAGCTGCTACAGCGGAGTCAACTCCGCCCGATAAACCTACTGCTATTTTTGCCATTATTGGGAGTGTCTTTAATTTTTAAAACAATGATATATTACCATCATCATCGGTTTTGTCTTCAGCTTCTTGCTTAGGTGCACCAATTATTTGAGGAGATTTTAGTTCCTCTGTATCTATTATGCCTCTGTGCTTGAGAGACCAAAAGCATTCTGCTGTTGCCTCAATATCCGCTTGCGCATCATGAGCATTGTCAAAATTCTTAGCAAAAAGTTTGTAGTACAATTCGGCTAATTTGGGGAATTTCAGTCCATGGCTACCAGGTAGATTACAAAACTCAATCGTCTCACGCATAGTACAGATTTTAGTCTTATCTTCGATATCGCTATTCATATATATTCGAGCAAATTCGGAGCTAAGTACCTTATAATCGAAGTCTAGATTATGAGCAATAATATATTTGGATTTTTTTATAATTGCATTGAACACTTCCAACACATCGGCTATAGGGTAACCCAAATCCATTGCTTTTGCTTTACTTATACGATGTATTTTCTCTGAATCTGGCGATATATCGAACCCCTCTGGAGTAACGTAATAGTTGCCTGTAGATATATCGTTGCCATATTTATCTTGCTCAAGCCAAGCTATTTGCACTATTCGTGGCCAATTATCCAAATCCGAAATCGGAGCATTATAATTCTTAGGTAAACCACTAGTCTCTGTGTCAAAAAACAAATACATTATTTACTTTCTTTGAATTGTTTGATATAATTTTTTGTGAAGTCTGATAGCACTAAACGCCCGCTTATTTCAGCTCGGCTCTCCAGCAAAGTATCCCAGTGCTCTGTACCAGCCCAAGTTACTTCTTTTAAGTCTTTCATAGCTTCTGGACTATTGCTAGCCATCTTAGTAGCAAATGCATGTACAGCTGTATCTAGCTCTTCTATGCTGTCATAAATATTTGCGTAGAAACCTCTGTTCTTAGCCCACTCAGAGTCATACCAATCATAGTCAATCGACATCTGTGCAAAAGCAGAAGTACCAATCTTGCGTTCAACTGCTGGACCAACTACAAATGGGCCTATACCCAATGCAAGTTCACTCAACTTAACAGATGAATACTTTGTAGCTAGAGTATAGTCAGCTGCCGAAAGCAAGCCAACACCACCGCCTACAGCTTTTCCTTGTACTCGACATATTATGAATTTCGGGCATTTACGCATAGCATTAATAACTATAGCAAAACCCATAAAGAAGTTCTTTCCAGTCGGGTAATCAGTAATAGAAATCAGTTCATCGAAAGAAGCACCAGCGCAAAATGCACGGTCACCACCTGATTTTAGAACTATTACATTAACGTCTTCATTTTTACCAGCAGATTCGATAGTCTCAGCTAATTTGCGAAGTACAGTACCGGGAAGTGCATTACTAGATGGGTGATAGAACTCGATAGTAGCTATCTGATTCTCTATACTTATATTTACATCGCCGTTTGGATTCATTTTCTTTTATCGGTTTTAGTTTCTAATAATTCTACAAAGATACGAATAAACACGATTTTGAGTTTTAATCTTAATGATAAATAAAATGTGTAACATCAAAAGACAGTCCTTATAGAAACTTCTATTTCAAACTTTTATAAAATGCTCCATAAATAAAAAGAGACTCAATATAACTATTATGAGTCTCTTTATCAGTTTCATTTATTTTTAAGGTTAGATTAATCTAATTCATTGCCTATATCCTCTATAGTCTTATTGACACCTTCTTTGAAATCCTCCCAGCTATCTTCTGTGGTGTCTCCTATTTGTTCTAACTTCATTTCAAGTTCAGATTTTTTGCCAGTCAATTCATTTATTTCATCTTGTATCGACTCTTTCGAATCTTCACTCGCTTCTGCTAAATCATTATTTAGTTCTTCCAATTTGACATCTATATTCTTTATTGCATCATTTATATCGGCCTGTAATTCGTCTTTTTGCTCTCTCATCTCATCTCCCATATTATTCATATCTTCTTTTTGTTCATTAGAACAAGAGAAAAGGAAAGCTGACATTAGTAATACAAACAGCACTTTTGTAATACGCATAATTATACTCCAAATGTTTGTGAATAAAACGTATTACTACACGAAGAAGTAGATAATAATTGCATAGTTCTAATAAATAATAAATGAAATTTATAATAGTAAAGGTTTGTAATGAGCTTTATTTACATCTAAATCTTTCCTGTTATTATAAGTTCAAAGTTAAATTTATTAGAACCAGAACACTTTGTTGAATTTAATAATGAAATATACTTGGTTGAAGCAGATGGTAAACATGATGTTGAATTATTAAAGATAGATAATGTTGAAAATAGTATAAAACTCATTAGGAGTATTTGCTTTCAAAATCATAAACTTTGGAGGATTGACAATTAATATTAATCATCCCAACCAAGTTAATACTTTGAAAAATATTAAGAAATCACTATTTTGTTCCATTGATTTATATAGGACTATGGAATTATGAAATGGGTACTGATTATTACTTTGGCTGCAATGAGCTCCATCAGCTTGCATGCAGAGAAAGAGTGGGTGAATGTTTATCCACCTCTGGATCAATTTGAAAATAACATGGGTTTATATTGTTTTGATGATTTGAACTGTATTGCTTTTTCAAGATTTTCCCAATATAGATATATATTGAAATCAAACGATGGAGGTAAGAATTGGTATATATTCAGTCAAGTAGATTTTTATTATCGTGACTTCCCTAGGATACATCCATTTAGAACATTTATAAGTGACAGCAATCATGTTTATACTACATATTCAGATGATATTACATTAGATAAAAGTACTGATGGCGGTTTGAGCTTTACAGAAGTTGACTTCGGAGAGTATACTGAAAAAGAGGGGGGTGGATTTTCAGAATTTAATATGTATAATAATAATATAGGAGTAGGTCATACGCATAAAAATATATTTATAACTAATGATAATTGGCAAAATTATGAAGTCGTAGATGTACCTTATGATTACTTTTTAGAGCGGCCTTTCTATTTTTTAGATTCAAATAATATTATATTTTCGAATTATGAAGAATCAAATTATAACAAAGAATATACACTTAGATTCTTACTATATAATATTTCATCAAAGGAATGGTCCGTTTATTCCAATGTAGAAAAAAATGATCCTATAAATGGGGATCCTAGAATATGGGAAATAGATGTTGTTAATGATTCTGTTATATATGCTAGTGGGGTTATAATAATAGAAAATTCATGGGATGCGGAAGTAGTTTGGAAATCTATGGACAAAGGTAAAAGTTGGAAAAAAGTTTTATCAAATATAAACGGATACGCACATTATAGTGGGTTGGATAATATTTCATTTCGGAATGAAAACCATGGTTTTGCTTGTACTAATAGTGGTGTTTTTTATGAAACAACTGATGGTGGTGAAACTTGGTATCTTCATCCATATTTTCCAGAAGTTAGAGGTACTCTTCCTAGTATTGTTTGGGCAGGTGATACTCCGATTTACAAGGCAAGCCAAAAAGGAATATTCAGACTTGAGACTAAGTCAAGTGTAACTGAAATATCAAATTCAGAAAACATAAAGGTAAATAAATCGAATAATAGCCTTGAAATTGCAATTTATGATGACTCTTTTGCAAATTATAATTTCCTGCTTTATAACACATCTGGACAAGTTGTTAATACATCTACCCTCGAATCTAGTATGGGTTATATTTACCAAACAATCGAGTTACCTGATTTGATAAATGGAGTTTATTACTATGTTCTATCAAGTAATAAATCTGTCTATAATGGGAAGTTGATTGTAATAAAATAAGTATATGATTCATCTTACATTCTTGTTCGAATTAATTCGATTTCGCCTACCTAGACTCTTCGGTCGCTTTGCTCCCTCTGAGTGACGTGTAATATCTTATTAATCTTGTAATCTTGTTCTGATATTTTGACGTATTCACTGTTACGGCTTTACGCTAAGCCTTTTCCCAAAAAAAATCCCCCAACCGCCGATTGCAATTTAGGGATTCTTAAATTCATGTCTTTTTGTCTTACTTCTTCGCAACCAAAGTTAGGATTGTAGCTTGGGCTACTTGCTCATCATTCTGATTCAGAACTTCCACATCCCATTTTACTATACCTGAAGGGATTTCATCTTCTCTCGGTTGTTTGTCTTGCTTCGATTTGGCTGTTAGCTTCACATATATAGTGTCATTCACATATACTGGCTGTATGAAACGAAGTTCGTCCAATCCGTAGTTAGCTAATACTGGGCCTTTCTTAGGGTCAACAAATAGCCCCGCAGCAGCCGACATTACGAAGTAACCGTGAGCCACTCTACCTGTGAATATTGAGCCCTCGCCCAATGAAGTAATATCTGTATGAGCATAGAAATTATCACCTGAAATACCTGCAAAGTTAACTATATCAGTCTCCGTTACAGTTCTTCTGTGAGTAGTTAAACTATCACCGATTTGTAATTCTTCGAAGTATTTTTTGAATGGATGAATAACGTCTTCCGTTCTTGTAGCTCCTTTTTGGTACTCACCTGTGATAGCTGTTAGTGTATCTGGATGCCCTTGTATTGCCGTACGTTGCATATAGTGCAATATAGAGCGAATACCTCCCAACTCTTCACCACCGCCAGCTCTACCCGGTCCACCGTGTACTAACTGTGGCATAGGTGAGCCGTGACCAGTCGATTCTTTCGCAGACTTTTCATTCAAGAACATAAGACGACCGTGGTATGCAGCAGTTCCATAAGCGATAGATTTAGCAAATTCATTGTCAGCTGTAAATACAGACCCAACTAGTGAACCACGACCTAACTTAGCTAGTTCGATTGCTTCCTCTACAGTCTTATATGGCATCACTGTACTAATAGGGCCGAATGCCTCTACGTTATGTGGTGCAGTCTTGTTGAATGGATCATCACAGTAAAGCAGCATAGCTGGGAAGAATGCACCTTCGGTTTTGCTACCACCGATTAGATCAAAATTATCCAAGTCGCCATAAGCTATAGATGCGTCTGCCAATAGATTTTTAAGAGCGGCACTAACATCGTTCACTTGGTCAGTACCAGCCAATGGCCCCATACGAACGCCCTCTTGCTGTGGGTCGCCCATTGTGTTTTTAGCTAGTCTATCGCTTAATGCTTTGATTACATCATCAGCATATTGCTCTGGTACTAATGTTCGACGTATAGCAGTACACTTCTGTCCAGATTTGACAGTCATTTCTCTTGATACTTCTTTTACGAATAAGTCGAATTCAGCCGTACCGGGTTTAGCGTCCAACCCAAGCATAGAGAAGTTCAGCGAGTCTGCTTCCATATTAAACGGAATTGAATTATTGATAATATTCGGATGTGATTTTAACTTAACTCCAGTGGCATGAGAACCTGTGAAAGTAACTACATCTTGCATATCCAGATGGTCAAGCATATCCCCAGCCGAGCCAGATATCAACTGCAATGAACCTTCGGGTAAAATACCAGAAGCTATTGTTTCTCTGACCATCAGCTCTGTCAAATATGAAGTCAGTGATGCTGGTTTCACTATACACGGCATACCCGCAACCAGTGATGGAGCAATCTTCTCTAGCATACCCCAACATGGGAAATTGAATGCGTTTATATGAACAGCTACACCTTCCTTCGGTACGCATATATGGTGTCCTTGGAAAGTACCTTCTTTCGATAAATGCTCTAGTTTACCATCAATGTAAAATTTCTCATTAGGCATCTCACGTCTTGCCTTACCACTGTAGGTGAATAACGTTCCAATACCACCCTCTATGTCAATCCAAGAATCAACTTTGGTTGCGCCAGTCGCATAAGATAGTTGGTAGAACAAATCTTTCTTGCTCAGTAAATACTTAGCCAAATCACGTAGCATATAAGCACGGTCATGAGTAGTGTACTGGCGTAGGTTTTTGCCACCTACATTTCTTGCATACTCTATAGCACCTTTGAAGTCAACTCCTTTCGAGTTCACTTCAGCTACTACTTCACCAGTTACAGCGTTTTTTAATATTTGACCTGAGCCCTCGCCTTCTTGCCATTGTCCTTGCACATAAGATTTTAATTTCATTTTTTTCGCTTGTTTGATTATTTATAAACTTATCTAATTGTATATTCTAAAGTCCACTAAGATAAGAATAAATACAGTTTTTATTGTAATTAGTGTGAGAAGTGTGGGGTGTATGTTTGTTTGTAGAGACGTATTGAATACGTCTCAAATTATGAATGTCACTCTGAACGCAGTGAAGAGTCTAGGAAAGGTAAAGAGTCTTTTCTTTAATGAAGAAGACCCTTCGCTGCGCTCAGGGTGACGTGACTGTTCTGACAGCTCCTCCAAAAGAGCATAGCATAATTTCATCGATCAATCCAACATTTCCTTCTATCTTAATTACATTTTTAGTAATTTAATAACATGAAAACACTTCTAATCATAATTGTTACTCTATTCATGGCTTCTAGTTTACATGCTGAGAAACGATGGGTATTAAAGTACAAACCTCCTGAAGCACATAGATTTTCAGAATTAAACTGTACCGACACAATGAATTGTGTGGCAATTGTGAATACTGTTTTTCATAATACTATTTATAAATCGTCAGACCAAGGAAGTACTTGGTATGAGTTTTCTACTTTTAATAGAAGTCAACCAAAATTCGATACGATAAGGACAACATACCAATGTAAGGCATTCGATTCTCTAAATGTATATTTGTTATTCATAGAAGGAGCTGTAATGGAGAAAAGCTCAGATGGCGGCAAGACATTTAAAAGAGTTTACTTTGAGGAATTATATAAATTAAAATCTGTAGAACGGCTTTATGATTTGACAATGTTTACTGAAAATATAGGGGCAAGTATAACAAGAACAACTCTGCTTTATACAAATGATAATTGGGATACATACAAAACCATTCCAAGACCCGATTCCATATTTGCGGGGAATCCCATATTTTTTGTTGATTCGAATAATATAGCTGTGCTGAAATACATTGCTGATACTGACGAATTCATGAATTATAATATCCCGAATAATGAATGGAGTCAATACAATTTTGGGGAAAAAATACCTAAAGGGGAGAAGAATAAGAGTATGGTGTACTTGCAATTTGTGACTGATAGTTTAATTTATGCTTGCGGTCATCAGTTAACAGGTGTAAACAATTTTTCGAAATATTTAATATGGAAATCTACTGACAGGGGCAAAACTTGGATTAAGTTAATGGATCAGTTTATCAAACCTGGTTTTGGAATAAGAAGAATTGCTTTCCGAAATGAATTACATGGAATTGCCGTAGGTAATTGGGGTGTGTTGTTTGAGACAACTGATGGAGGAGAATCATGGTTTAAACTACCTACTAGAGATGAATTTGAAAAGTCTATTGCTGCTGAAATTTCTTGGGCAGGGAGTCAAGCTATTTACGCAACTGATATAGCTGGTATTTTCCGCCTAGAAACGATAACGGATGTAGAAGAGCTTAGTTCAGATGAAAAGTTTAGAGTCTTTCAATCTGGCGAAAACCTCGAGATAGCAATTAATGATGAATCGCATACAATTTATAAATTTAGCTTATACAACAGCTCTGGTCAATCACTAATGACAAAAAGTATAAAATCTAATTTTGGCTTCGTCTTTGAGCCAGTTGAGTTGATAGACTTAACCAACGGCGTTTATTATTACACTATTTCAAAAAATAATGGTATTGAGTTTAGTGGTAAGTTGGTGGTGTTAGAGTAAATCTAATAAATCCCCCAACCCCCTTAAAATTTAAGAGGCTTTAAGGGTAGCTATTTTATTCCCTCTTAAAGATTTAAGAGGGTTAGGGTGATTTGAAATAAGTAAAGAAAAAACAAAATGGCCAAAGTACCATATAATAATACCTTGAAAGAAAGAGCTTCTCTGCTTAGACAGACTATGACTTTTGCTGAAAAGAAAATTTGGTTCGAATTTCTTCGAAGATTAGACATTCCAATTAACAGACAAAAAGTAATTGATAATTACATAGTTGATTTCTATTGTTATAAAGCTAGTTTAGTAATCGAAATTGATGGTAATACTCATTTTTCGGATGATGAAATCCAATATGATATGATTCGAACTAAAAAATTAGAGTCTTTAGGTCTCAATGTAATTCGATATAGTAATGATGCAATAATTACAAATTTTGCCAATTGTTGCGAAGATATACTAAGAATAATTGAAAAGAATTCAGGTATTGACAGAATTAAATTACTTAAGAAGAAATTCTAATAAATCCCCCAACCCCCTTAAAATTTAAGGGGGCTGTAACGAGTGGTCTTACCCTCTAAGAGTTATGTAGATGATTTGAAGTCATACCAACATCTACGCCACCAACTCTCGTTTCAAACGGTCAAAATTGTATTGCGGAGTGCCGTTTTCAGCAATTACAATCTCACCACGTAAATCTAATACTACTTTGCTTAGTACAGATTCCACTTCGTTTATCGAGTGATTTTGTAGGTTTATTCTCGAGATAACTTGCTCCATAGTTAGAGGACCACCATTAGCTGCTATAATCTGTCCAACTAATATTTTACGTACTACATTTCTACTTCTTTCAGCTTCTTTTTTCTTGTGAGTTACCGCTCTCCCGATTGGTATTAGGAAGAAAAGAATAGAGAATATAAGCGGGAACCAGCCCAGTGCAAAAGTAATCAATGGTGACTCTATTTGTGCAGCTCCTTGTATCACTGCAATTGACATCATAAGGTTAAACAGATTCATAAACCCAATTCCAAAATTACGACCAGATGTATTGCCAGTCATTTCATAAGGTGGTTCTACTTCATCTATATAATACTCGACTTTCCCACCTTCTATCTTAGAACTGATTACACTCAAATCACGGAAATCTGCTACAGCAGTGCCATTCTCTGTAATGTCTATATTCCCACGGAACTTCGATGCATACTCTGCTAATCGGCTGTCTGCTTCGTTATAATCCACACCAGATAGGTTGATAATATCTGCAGAAGTAATTTTATCAGAGTGATCTCTGATATAAGTTGCAACCTCTTTTGTGTCATTTAGTGGGTCATATTCTGGTCTTTCTGGTCCAAATACAAAGTCATAAACTGACTGTATGAACTTCTTGCCTTTGTGTTCTGGCTTCTCATAATAGCGATAGTGCATATTGTCTCTATCAACCCTAGTGCTATATTGTTTATTAATGGCTGCGAAACGCATACCATGGAAAATAGCTGAGAAAATGTTGGATATCATTCTGCTTGAGTTATTATTACGTCTGTTCTTGTCACCGCCCTGACTAGCAGCTACCATGATGATAACAACGAAAATCAAAGTATAGACAATCAATATGACACCTATTGCTACTTTGTATATCTTCTTGAAAATCTCCCAAAATACATTAAGTGCTAAAGCTAGCTTTTCTTGGAAAGTCTTCTCACCACGCTTTTTGAACGGTACATCGAAGTTGAAAATTGGACGTGCATTTTCCTCATCTACTTCTACTTTACATTTGTAAAGCTCCATTAATCTTGCGAGTGAGTCTTCCACATCTTGTGTGGAATATCCCGTAGCGGCAGCAGCATCTTGGGGCGCTATACGGCCATTGCTGCTCTTTATTAACTTTTCTAATGCAATTAAAACTTCTTCTTTTGAGTGCTCTGGATTCATAGTATTTGATATTTGTCGTAAATTGGAAAACTAAAATAAACTTTATCTGTGATATGAAAAACTACATAATTATCGGTGGCGGTATAGCAGGTGCTACAATCGCCCATCAGCTAGATAGCCACAATCTAACATTTGACTTAGTGGATAATAACCCTAAGTACAATTCCACTAAAGTCGCAGCTGGATTTTGGAATCCGATTGTTTTCAAACGATTGACTATGAGTTTTAATGCAGACGTTTTAATGTCATTACTTAAAGATTATTATCCCAAAGTAGAACAGAAATTAGATACTAAGTTCGTTCACAACACTCCTCAACTCAAGATATTCAGCACTAAAGAGGAACGACATAGATTTATAAACAAAGCAATAGTTTCGGAAGTAAGTCAATTCCTTGATGATGAACCAATAGAAGAAGTAGAAGGTATAAAAGCCCCATTTGGTATGGGCAAAGTAATAGGCACTGGCTTCATAGATACTGTTGAATATATAGAAAAATCACTGAAGTTGTTCGAGTCGAATAGTTCATATATTAATGGAAGAATAGATTATTCCGAAATAGAATATGCAAACGAATTTGTAAAGTTCAATGGTGAAAAGTATGAGAAAGTTATATTCTGCGAGGGATATCATGCTATAAATAACCCACTATTCCCAGAATTGAGATTAAAGCCGACAAAAGGTGAGTTACTGATATTAGAAATACCTGGTTTATCCCAAGACTATGCCTTTGCTAAAAGTGCTGGACTAATACCAATCGGAAATCAGCAATTCTTAGTTGGTAGCACTTATGATTGGGAAGATATGACAGAAGATGCAACCGAAGCAGCAAAGAAGAAATTACTCTATAATCTCAGTGATTTCCTTGGGCTAGACTATACCATAATTGACCACCAAGCTGGAATACGACCATCATCTTATGACAGACGACCAATTATTGGTAAATCGTCCAAACAAGGGAATGCTTACATAATGAATGGACTTGGTACCAAAGGCGTAATGTATGCACCTTATTATTCGGAGATGTTGATAAAACATATAGAGAATGGTACAAATCTTGAAGAAGATGTCGATTATCTGAGAATGTTATAGCATGCTTATTAAATTCATTTCTCATAATAAAAAACCCTGCTGTTTTAAAGCAGGGTCGTAAATCAGTAAATATTATAAAGCGTTTATTTTTTTAGTAAATCACGGATTTCTGTTAATAATTGCTCTTCTATTGTAGGTGCTGGAGGTGGTGCATCTACTGGCACTTCCTCTTTCTTTCTACGCATATTCATAAATAAACGAATCATCATGAATATAGCAAAAGCTATTATAACAAAATCAACAGTAGTTTGGATAAAATTACCGTAATAGATAGCAACTTCAGGTATAGCAGCTACCGCAGCACCTGCTGCATCTGTTGATTCTGCTACTCCGTCTTTCATTACTACTTTTAAATCTGTAAAAGAAACTCCACCCATTAGCATACCAATAGGGGGCATTATTATATCATTTACTAATGAGGAAACAATCTTACCAAATGCACCACCTATGATTATACCTACTGCCATGTCTATGACATTACCTCTCATCACAAACGCTTTAAAATCGTTAAGCATACACCCTCTCTAATAGTTTAACATAATAATTTGTATGTAAAATAATAAATTTTTTTTAATTAGTACTAGCTCTTAAACATTTTACAAAATTCTTTTCTAGTAATGGCATATTAGATTGTAAAGGTTCTATTACTTTACCATCGACAGTGAAAAATGATTCAGCACTCATTTCCACTGTTATATTCCTTTTGGTATTGTACCATAGTCTTGTTTTATCATCAAATATTGCTCCTATTCTCCCTTCATATTTCGAATAAAGATTAAAGTTCTTTAGAATTCCATTTTTTCTATAATACCCACTAATAAATAAAGAATATCTATCTGAAGTTCTTAGTAAATCGTATCTAGAACTATCTTTATATTCTTTTACTTCCTCATCATCCATCCTATCTAAACTAAATTCTATTTTGCTAAAATTCTCTGAATTTACAATTAGATTTTCAAATTGTAATTTATTCCAATTAGGAAATTCAGAATGATGAATAATACCTGTGGTATAATAATTATTTAACTTCTCTATATTTGGTCCGGGATTACGATAAAATAGTTGATTAGAGTCTGTAAAAAAAATGTACTTCTGAATAACAATATTATCTATTCCCGTTTCATCATCATTTACATAGTAAGTATCATCATTTACTATATTTATAATCCTATAAGATATAGTATTAACAAATTCCTCAGGGACAACAGGATCATCATTACAGGACAGAATAAATATAGAAATAAGTATAATACCAATTACTTTCATTTACAATAGATTTGCAGGTTTGTTATAGAATTAAATTTAATATAGTAAATGGATTTGAGAAATTATAAAAAATGAAGGGTTTAATTCTCCTAAAAATGTGTTAATTTTGTTAATAATATAAATCAAATACACTTAAACAAGATAATCATGATAGATATAAATATACTTAGAGAAAATCCAGAGCTAGTAAAACAATCTGCAGAAAATAAGAATGCAAAAGTTGATATAGATAAAGCTCTGCAATTGGACGAGAATAGAAGAAAAATAATAGTAGAAGTAGAAAACCTTAAAGCTCTTAGAAACAAAGTGACTCAGGAGATAGCTGATGCTAAGAAAAACAAAGAAGATGCACAATCAAAAATTGAAGAAATGCGCGTTGTATCTGGTAAAATCAAAGAACTAGACTCACAGTTAGCAGAAGTCGAAGCAGATTTCAATTCTATTTTACTTCAGATACCAAATATTCATGATGAATCTGTTCCAGTTGGTAAAACTGAGAACGAAAATATAATTACTAAAACGGTTGGTGAAACTACAACTGAAAAGAAACCCGATCATATAGAAATATCAAAACGATTGGGAATATTAGATTTTGAGCGTGGAGCAAAAGTCTCTGGAAGTGGTTTTGCATTTTATACTGGCAAGGGTGCAGCATTAGAAAGAGCTTTGATTAACTTCTTCCTTGATGAAAATACATCTCGTGGATATTACGAAATGATGACTCCATTTATGGTAAACGAAGAATCAATGCGTGGAACTGGGCAGTTACCAAAGATGGCAGAAGATATGTACCATATGCAAGAGGATAATATGTATATGATTCCTACTGCAGAAGTGCCATTAACCAACTTTCATAGAGACGATATGATACCATATAGTGAGTTAAACAAACAGATATGTGGTTATTCGCCGTGTTTCCGTAGAGAGGCAGGGTCGTATGGGAAAGACGTCAGAGGATTCCTTAGAGTGCACCAATTCAACAAAGTTGAGTTAGTCAAATTCACAAAACCAGAAGATAGTTGGACTGAATTAGACAAAATGGTGACTGACGTAGAGAATCTACTGCAAAAATTAGGTTTCACATATAGACTAAATCAGTTATGTACTGGTGATACTAGCTTTTCTTCAGCTAAAACTATAGATCTAGAAGTATGGTCGGAAGGCGAACAGAATTGGTTAGAAGTATCTAGCTGTTCTAACTTTATTGACTTTCAAGCAAGAAGAGCTAATATAAGATTCAAACGTACTGCAGATAGCAAACCTGAATTCGTACATACATTGAACGGATCTGGATTAGCAACTCCTAGAATCTTAGTTGCCTTGATAGAAAAGTATTATGATGGAGAAAAAATTAATATTCCAGAATGCCTTCATCCCTACTTAAGGTTTAAGACAATCTAGATTGTTTATTATATATTAATGTTCTTCTTTTTTAAATATAAATCTAATAACTGTAATAAGGCCGTGGAAAAAGTGTAAAGTTTTTTGTTGCACTGTATTTTAGTCTCGTATTTTCATAAGTTTGGTTATACGAGAAAAGTCAAAAAAACGATGTAGATAATTCTGTAAAAAAAAGTGGAAATGTTGGATTAATGTTAACAAACACAATGCAAATTTATTTACCCATATTTATTCCACATTGAGTTAAAATTGTGGATAGGTGAAATCAACAGAAATATACATCTATGTTGACAAAGAACAGGTTTTGTGTTTATAATTTAGTAAGTTAAAGTTTATCAAATAATTGAATAAAAATAAAATGAAAATAGCAATATCTGCTGACCATGCTGGCTTTGAATTAAAGAAAATTTTGATTATCAAATTGAAAGAGTCAGGCCATACAGTAAATGATTATGGAACTAATTCAACGGATTCTATAGACTATCCTGATTATGCCTATGCAGCAGCCAAATCCATAGCAGATGGTGACAATGAATTAGGCGTTATTATCTGCGGATCAGGTGTTGGTGTTTCTATTACAGCTAACAAAGTTAAAGGTATAAGAGCTGCAAACTGCTTTAACTCCGAAATGGCTTCACTTGCTCGTCAGCACAATAATGCAAATGTAATTTGTCTAGGAGCTAGATTTCTAACTGAAGTGCAAGCTTCCGAAATGGTAGATACTTTTATAACTACTGAGTTCGAGGGTGGACGCCACGAAAGAAGAGTTGAGAAAATACATAGTTTAACAGGTTGTTAAATAGTATTCAGTAATCAATAGTAATTAGTTTGTGATTATATATAGTATGACTTATTACTAGAATAATATTGATAATAATAAAATTTTGAAAGAGTAAAAATGATTTATAAAAAAAGCATTACGACGATATTTTTCGTATTTATATTTCCATTTTTACTTTTTGGTCAGAAAGATACTGTAGGATCAAAGAAAGATACTTTAAAAATCCAAGACTCCGTAAACAATAATCTATTAAAAGAATACCAATTAAAAATTGTTGAGAGTCAACAACAAAAAATTCAAGATTCGATAAGAAGAGCCGAATTAGAAACTAAATTAAATCAACTCACAACAACAGATAATCTAAAGAAAGAGGAATTACAAAAGCAACTAGCGGATCTAAACCAAAAAGAAAATAAACGGTTAGAGCAGAAAATAGCTAGAATTGATTCTCTAAGGGTTCATGCTAAATCTTTTCCTGTTCTAGGACTATTTAATGACACACTTTTTTCAATTTATAGTAAATTAGGTAGCTTTTCTGCATCGGAAAGAGCTAATGCAATTACAAATAGAATAGAGAAATTATCAATTAGTAGTTTCGTAAAATTAGATTTACAAGTTGTAGAATCTGAATCTACTTATGATATTGTCAGTGGAGAGAATATAATACTCAGTATATCTGAAAACGATGCCATTTGGGAGAATAAAACAAATAAAGCTTTAGCTTTTGAATACAAGAATATAATAGCTGCCGAAATAGTTAAATATAAGAATGAAACTAGTCTTACTGTTTTGCTTAAGGAAATAGGCTCAGCCGCCTTGGTTATATTCTTGTTGATTATATTGTTATACTATGCCAATAAGTTATTTACTTGGACAGGAGGAAAGATAATAAGTCAAGATGGCCTAAGAATTAATGATTTAAAAATTAAGAATTATACTTTATTTGATTCTAATAAAATAATAGCAATTATTGGAACTATAAACACATTATTAAAATGGTTTATATTCTTGCTTTTGATATATTTATCACTTCCTATTATATTCGGATTCTTTCCTTGGACTCAAAACTTTGCTCAAACACTTTTCGGATATGTTTTTAATCCATTGAAGAAGATGTTAATAGGATTCTGGAATTATCTACCGAGTCTATTTACAATATTAGTAATCTTTATAGTTTTCAGATACATTATCAAATTCGTTGAATTTCTTAAAACAGAAGTTGAAATAGGTAATCTAAAATTGTCTGGATTTTATCCAGATTGGGCAAATCCTACTTTTCAGATTTTAAGAGTAGTACTTTATGCTTTTATGTTTGTATTAATCTTCCCCTACCTGCCCGGAAGTGATTCACCTGTATTCCAAGGTGTATCAGTATTCTTAGGTTTTCTATTTACATTCGGGTCTGCAGGATCTCTATCAAACATTGTAGCTGGGATTGTATTGACTTATATGCGATTATTTAGAATTGGAGATAGGGTAAAAATAGGGGATGTAGTTGGAGATGTTGTTGAAAAATCGTTATTAGTAACTAGAGTTAAAACAATAAAGAATGAAATAATATCAATTCCGAATGCAACGGTTATGAGTAATCATACAACGAATTATAGTTTTGAAGCTGAAAGTGGCAATGGTTTGATTCTACATACAACAGTTACTATTGGGTATGATGTACCCTGGAAAGAAATGCATAATGCACTAATAAATGCTGCCAAAAGAACAGAATTTATCTTGGAAAAACCAGAACCATTTGTTTTACAAACAAGCCTAGATGACTTCTATGTATCATACCAAATAAATGCATATACTAGAGATTATGCTAAACAAGCAACAATTTATTCAGAGCTACATCAGAATATTCAGGATTGCTGTAATGAAGCTGGAATTGAGATTCTTTCTCCTCACTATCGCTCTGCTCGTGATGGAAATATGGTTACAATACCTACTCAATACTTGAAGAAAGACTATAAACCACCTACATTCAATATTAGAACATATAAAGACGATGAGAATGAAAAACAAACTTGAGCGTATTTGACTAGTCTTCAAGGAAGTACAAAAAGGAAAGAAAATAAAAAAGCCTATCAAAATCTGATAGGCTTTTATAATTTGTACTCGATAATAAAGCGAAGTTAATACTTAGATCTCCTGAGCGGGAATTAATAAAGACTAGTAATATAAATGCTAAAATGGTAAAAACTTGTTTCATAACACACCTGAACAATATTTGATAAACTTTAATGATAACTTTATAAAATTAAAATTTATTTTATCTTCTTGTATATCAAGCATATACGAACCCGTGTTGCTTAATAATAGGGAGTTTGTAGGATTTTTGTTAAGTTAGAAAAAAAGGGAATTATTATGAAATTAAAACAATTAATAAATAATCTAGATTATTCTGAAGTAATTGGAAGTATTGATATTACAATTAATAACATTCAATTCGATAGTCGAAAAATAGAAGATGGAGACGTGTTTGTAGCTGTTAGAGGTACTGAAACGGATGGTCATGACTACATAGAGTCTGCTGTTAGCTTTGGGGCTAAAGTAGTAGTTTGCGAAGAGAAGCCTTCTTTAATTTACGATGATGTTACTTTCATAATAGTTGATAGAGCTAGAAAAGCATTGGCTAGATTAAGTGCGAATTACTACAACAACCCTTCGAATGAATTAAGGATAGTAGGTGTAACCGGGACAAATGGCAAAACTACAGTTACTTTTCTTATAAGTCATTTGCTTGGCAAGCTCGGACACAAGACTGCTATTATCGGTACTACTGGTATATATCTAGGTGATGAAAAGCTAGATGCAACTCACACTACACCCGACCCGATTAGTATGAATAAAGTTCTGCGAGAAGTCGTAAACAAAGGCATCGGTTATGTCATAATGGAAGTATCTTCGCACGCATTGGAACAAAACAGAGCCGACTATATTGACTTTGATCTAGCAATATTCACTAATATAACTCACGATCATCTTGATTATCACAGAACATTCGAAGCATATTCGGAAGCGAAAAAGTTACTCTTCGATAATCTGAAAAGTACGGCTTATGCAATTGTCAATGTAGATGATGCCGGCTATAAAATAATGATAAGCGATACCGAAGCCAAAGTATGTAAAGTTGGATGGGATTCAGATGCTGATTATCAGATTATGGATGAGGAACTCGACCATACAGGATGTAAATTTATAATAGAAGAAGGTGACACAAAATACTTTATACACTCTCCTTTAATGGCTCAATTCAATATTGTGAATCTTTCACTTTCTTTAGTTGCTGTTTCCAAACTATGTGGAATTGAGATGAATAATCTGATTAGTGATTTGTCATATATCACTTCTGCACCAGGTAGAATGGAGCGGGTACCTCTTAGTAATGGGGCAATAGCAATCATAGATTATGCCCACACACCAGATGCATTAGAAAAGGCAGGTAAAGCTTGCAAAGAGTTAATAATAGGTGATGCAGAGTTGATAATAGTTTTCGGATGTGGCGGAGATAGAGATAAAACTAAGCGTTCTTATATGGCTGCCGCTGCCGAGAAATATGCTAATAGAGTAATATTAACCGACGATAACCCTCGAACAGAAGACAGAGACAAAATATTTGCTGATGTAGAAAAAGGATTTACTAAACCCGGAAGTTATCTGATAATAATGGATAGAGCAGAAGCCATAAAAGATGCAGTTCGAATTTCGAATACTGGTGATATAATACTAATAGCAGGTAAAGGCCACGAAGACTACCAGATAATCGGCACGCAGAAAGTACACTTCAATGATAAAGAAGTTGTACTAAGTGTAAGGCAATAAGCAGGTTTATACATAATCTTATTTTATTAAAAACATTAGAATTGTATGAATTATCTCGCTCATATATTCCTCTCCTGTGATAATGAAGACATCCTGATGGGGAACTTTATTGCAGACTCCATCTCTATTAATGAGGTGGCTTTACTTCCAGAGGAGATTCAGGCGGGTGTAAGGCTACATCGAAAAATTGATTCTTACACTGATACTCATGCCATTGTTCGCCAAGGAACTCAACGGTTACAGCCACATCATCGGAAGTATTCACCCGTTGTGATTGATGTCCTCTATGACCATCTGCTGGCCAATAATTGGGAACGTTATTCCGGATCCTCACTTCCAGTTTTTGCTCAGGATGTTTATAAAATTTTTTCTAGAAGAATGGAAGAAATGCCTGGCCGCTTAAAACGCAATCTTCCAAGAATGATCGAACACGATTGGCTGAATAATTACAAAACGATAGAGGGATTAAAATTCACCCTTGAAAAAATGGATAAACGTACTCGATTCCCTTCCAATTTCGGTGGTGCTGTGGAACACCTACTTGATGATTACGAATTATTTATGGAAGAATTTAATGCCTTTTTTCCCGAAATAATTGCCTATGTGGATAGTCATTGTAAATGCTAGTCCCTGCTTAACTCTTATATTTGCCGACATCAATGTCAACCACCGTCACTCAGAGGACACGGAGTGTAAGCCTGTGCTGAGTGTAGTCGAAATAAAGAGTCTAGGTAAAAAAGTCATCCTATGTTTGTAAAGTCCAATAA
>JAGXGG010000011.1 GCA_024636855.1 Ignavibacteriota bacterium
ATTTTAATACTGTTCATTAGTGAGTCAAAATCGAATCCTTCTAACTGCTTTCCACTTCTGATGAATGCCAAGGTAGTAGCACGGTACATAGCACCTGTGTCTATGTAGATATAGTTCAATTTTTTTGCGACTTCTCTTGCAGTAGTTGTTTTACCTGATCCGGCTGGACCATCTAGTGCTATTATTATTTTTTTCATCATTTGTATATCCTATACATCTCATTATAAAATCGGTCTAAATCTGAAAAATCTGACATTAGAGAATCAGCTTCTTGTTCTTGGAAAGTTGGGTAATCCTCTGTTTTAGCTATTATCATTACTTTCATTTTGTTTGTTTTTGCAGCGAGTAAGTCACTGTTTGTATCACCAATTATTATCGTGTTGTTTTGTGAGAAAATTGTATCACCAACTCGAAGATTCACTCTTTCTAAAGCAATAGGGGGGAGTAAATTCCTATCGGAATTGTCATTCCCGAAAGCCCCATCAGTGAAATATCTATCAAGCTGATATGATGATAATTTTTGAAAAGCATTTTTTATACTATTACCCGTTACCAGTGATAGCTCATATTCATCATTACTTTTAAGTGATTCTAGTAGTTTATCTACACCTGGTATTAGATGCACGTATTCTTCTGTACAGTACTGTTTAAACCGTTCTAATTTCAAATTCCAGAAATCTTCTACTTTTTCAGTTATTATATCTCTATTTAAACCCAAAGCATCAGCCATTTGATTCAGAATTTGCAAATCCGTATTACCAGAAAAGCGAGGCATTTGCTCCATTGAGATAGATTGACCATAAACATCAAAAAAAGTGTCAATGAAAATATTCTTTGACACTCCCATTTTCATATTAAGTATAGTACCATCTATATCAAAAAGTAGTAGTTTTTTCATTTAGAACGGAACATCGTCATCGAATTCGTCGCTAGAATCTTTATCATCGAAGCTATCATAGTTCGGAGAAGATTCACCTGCATGGCTCGGGCCACTATTCCCACCGCTACTCATAGCTGAATCGATTAGAATAATATTATTACCCAAAACTTCAGTAATATACTTAGTAGCACCAGATTGATCTTCGTAAGAGCGAGTTTTCAACTTGCCTTCTATCATTACTTTGCTACCTTTTTTCAGATGCTTTTCTGCTGTATCCGCTCTGAAATCCCAAAGTACAACTCTGTGCCAATCAGTAGTTTCTTGCCAGTTGCCTGTTTTGTCTTTGTAGCTTTCAGTTGTTGCTAGGTTCAGTGTACATACTTTCTTACCTTGGGGAGTTGTACGTATTTCAGGGTCTCTTCCCAAATTTCCCAATAGAGTTACTTGATTATAACTTCTTGCCATGATTAATGTCCTAATTTATTTTAGAAATAATAGATTTGTGTGCCAATGCCAATATAAGAATCTTTTTGATTAAAAAACATACCGTGCATACTTAATCCATCATAAAGATATACACCTACGAATATTGCTCTGTTTTTAGTAAAGTTATATCTAATACCTGCTTGTCCTGAATTAACACCGTAATAAGTGTTATCAAATCCTTTGAGAGTAAAGTTATACCCTGCTTCTATACTAATATTTTCAGTTAACCCTTTTCTATATTCTATACCTGATATCAACTCAAAACTTTCAATATTTCTCGGAATTTTTGAGAAAATATAATTTACACCAAAGTAAGGAGAAATCATACTGAAGTCAAAACCTCCATTAATTAAACGATTCACTCTATAAATTACTTCTAAGAATTCTCTACTATAAACAAATGGAGGGGAAATGAATTCTTTGTTTACTGTATATCCATCAATTAGGTGTGATGAAATATGTGCCAATCTGATTCGAAGTTGTTCAGAATAACCATTAAACAATCTTCCAAAAATAGGATTCTTATTAAATCTGAATGCTGTATTAACACCGAAATAATAGTCTGTTGTTTCAACTGGAAATTTGAATCTTCCCTCACTTCTCAGACGTGTATAGGTCATCATATCTATACCGAAAGTACCATTTTGACTAATTTCAATTACATCAAATGAAGCACCTATATCCATTCTTAAACGTTCTTCTGAGGGTTGCCCAATGAATCCCATTCTTGCTTCATAAGGATTCGCAATTAGAGGGGCAAAGTTCAGGTTAGAAGTTTCCCCGATTTGATAACCTTTCGAAATTTGACCCCAACCTCCGTAAAATCGAATATCTGTATCAGTTGAGTCTAATTCTTTTACCTTTTTACCTTCCTGAGCAAAAGCAAAGCTAGATGTCAGAAACAATAATGCGATGATAATACGCATTTACCCACCTTTGCCAGTGATTACTACTTTGATAGTTTTTGCTAGTATATATAAATCTAAGAACATAGACCAATTTCTAATATAATAAATATCTATCATTATTCTTTCTTCGAAGCTGCTATCATTTCTATCTGTTACTTGCCAAAGTCCACTGATACCAGGTTTTACTTGTAGTATCATCTCTTCATTGCCATTCATCTTGATCTTTTCCCAAGGTATATAAGCCCGAGGACCAATAAGTGACATCTCACCTTTGATTACATTCCAGAACTGAGGTAATTCATCGAAGCTATACTTACGTAAGAATTTACCGATTCTTGTTAATCTAGGATCATCGTTCATCTTATGATATATTTCGTATTCAGCTTTTAGCTTAGGATTTTTCTCTAATAAATCAACTAGTCTCTCTTCTGCATCAGTATGCATTGTTCTGAATTTGATTATCTTGAACCTACTATCTTTTATACCCATTCTTGTTTGTTTGAATAGGATTTTCCCTTTCGAATCTAACCATATATGTATGGCTAATACACAAAAGATAGGAATAGATAATACAGTTAGAATAGATGCTAATACAATATCAAAGACTCTTTTTTGTAATTGTGCTGTTTTATTAAGTAATTTTTGTTTTACCTCTAACCCAAGAATACCACCAAACTCACGAGAAGATACCCATATAGTAGATATACCAAATAGATAAGGAATTACAATTGTATTCTCAAAATACTTTGAGTACTTTAGTATTATCTTTCTTTGTAGCTCGGATTGTACATTAGGCATTGCTACTATTGACTGCTCTATATTCAATTTTTTCTGTAGTTCCGGTATTACATCTAGACCACCTATTACAGGAATTCCCTCGATATAGCCCCATGTATCTACATTATCATCAACAGCGACGATTGGTCTTAAACCTAGTGTCTTATGCTTTCTTAGTGAGTTTATTACTTCTTTACCAGCATTACCCGCTCCTATTATAACAACAGGGATTCCCCACCAAGATTTTTCGCAAAGTATTTTCTTTACAATAGACCGACCAAGTGGAATCATAGCAAAAGTAATACCCCAAGATAATAAGAATGATAATCTTGAGAAATCCCAAAAGTCATTCACAAAAAAGGTAAACCCTGCCATTAGACCATATATAATGGAATTGGTGTAGAATATATTCCTGACTTCCTCTATAGCATCTACTCCGAATCCAGGGTAAAGCCCCCTCATGTAAAATGCTAATAGAAATAGAGGTACTATAACCGGAAGTATCTTAAGATATAATTCAAAAGAAGCTACCGGAGTAAAGAAAAGATTTCTAATAAAAACAGATGCTAACACTGATAGTACTATCATCAATGAATCAGAACTCATAAGTATAGCAGAAGCTATTACTTTACGAGGAGCAACTTTCTTTATAGAATAACCATTTTCCTGATTTGATTTCAGAAGTTCTGATAATTCGTTAAGTGTTGGAGTTTGCATACTAATCAATCAAATTAATGAAACTTACCTATTTATAAGGTATAAACAGTGCATTTTATAGCTCTTGGATTTAGTTAGACAAATCTTGTGCCTAAATATAAATCAACTTGGCTTTCACAATTTAAAAGTTCGCAAGTTAATATATTTTATGCATTAATTCAATAGAAATGAGTTAATAAGAGTTCCAGATTTTGGTTAGTTTTTTCGTTTTTGCCATTGGCCTATATTATATAGACACATGAACAACAAAAACGTCTCCTGTTTTAGCAAAGTTTTTTGCTATGCACATAATACGCATCTGGAAAAGAAAGGTTCAAAAAGGAACAAATTTATCTTAAAATTCCTCGTTTGGAATTATTGATAAAATCTATACACTCTTGTATTTCAGGAGTTATCTCATTGTTCTGAGAGTATTTTACAATGCCGTCTCTATTGTTGTAACCAGAGAAGAGTACTACATTATAGAAATTTTGTATTTCTTTTATTTTTTCTTGAGTAAAGCCACGTCGACTAAGACCAACTTTATTTATTCCTTCTACTTGTGCCGGGATTCGTCCTAATAGACAATATGGAGCAACATCTTTTGTAATCTTAGCATCAGCACCTAGCATAGTATGTTTACCAATTGAGCAGAATTGAGTGATCTTTACTACTCCACCTATAACAACCCAATCATCTATACTCACATGACCAGCTAGCTGAGTAGCGTTCGCCATTACTATATTATCACCCAACTTACAATCGTGAGCAATATGACAATAAGCCATTATTAGGTTGTTACTTCCCACTGTTGTTTTCTCAGTAGCAGTAGTACCACGGTGAATAGTTGCGTATTCACGGATTACATTATCGTTTCCGATATATGCCTTTGTGGGTTCATCATTATATTTCAAATCTTGAGGTGCAGCAGAAATAACAGCACCTGGGAAAAATCGGTTATTATTACCGATTCTAGCACCATTGTATATAACTACATTCGCATGAATATCTACATTGTCACCTATTACTACATCGTCATATATTACGACATAAGGTCCAATTTTTGCATTTTTACCAATCGTTGCTTTATCTGATATTATTGCAGTAGGATGTATCATACTCATCTAAACTTACCTTTTTACTAATGCTGCAGAAAATTCTGCTTCTGTTGCTAATTTACCGTCTACATAGGCCTTACCTTCGAAAGAGTAAACGCCCATTCTAGAATTTATAATTTTTACTTCTATTACTAATTGGTCACCTGGTACTACTGGTGCTCTGAATTTCGCATTTTTGATACCAGAGAATAGTCCAATCTTTTCTTGGGGATTGACATTATCTGCCAGCATCATACACAAACCACCAATTTGGGCCATAGCTTCTGCTATCAGTACTCCAGGCATTATTGGCTTACCAGGAAAATGGCCATTGAAAAAGGGCTCATTAATAGTTACATTCTTGTATCCTAGTATTCTTCGTTCTTCTGCGTCAAACTCAACTACCCTATCAACTAATAAGAACGGATACCTATGCGGAAGGAAATCCATAATCTGATTGATATCTAGACTGAAGTTCTTATTCTTTTTCATATTATATTTATCAGCTTCTTTCTTTTTCAGATAGATAGCTCGAAGTTTTTTTGCTAATTCTATATTCGCTGCATGACCGGGTCTAGCAGCTAATATCTGCGCTTTCATAGGTGCGCCTACCAGTGTTAGGTCACCAATCATATCTAATAGCTTATGACGTGCAGGCTCGTTTTTATATCTTAGAGTACGATCATCTAAGATTCCCGATTCGCCACGTTTTGGCTTTTGTTCTAATTTGAATATTTCTTGTATCTTGTCGAGGTTTTCATCTTGCAAATCTTCATCCACAATGACTATAGCACTTTCTAGACTACCGCCTTTTATAAGATTTTGGCTATGAAGTTCGAATAATTCATGCGAAAAACAGAAAGTACGTGCGGGAGCAAATTCTGATCTAAATTCTTTTTCAAAATCAAAAATACCAGTATGTTGACTTCCCAAAGCTGGGTTTGCATAGTCCACAAGTACAGTTAATCGATAATCATCATTTGGCAGAGCCACTAAGTCAACTTCACGAGCATCTTCTGTGTAGCGAATATTCTCATCTACTACGAAGTATTCTCGTTCTGCATCTAGTTCTGTAATTTGTGTTTGGTCTAGTACATCTACGTAAGGCTTTGCACTACCATCACCAACTGGTGGTTCATTATTAGTTAGCTCTATGCGGCAATTATCTATTCGCAAACCAACAAGAGCAGCTAATACATGCTCTACAGTATGTACCTCAACTCCATCTACGCCTAAAGTAGTACCACGAGATAGATCAACAACATTTTCTACAACTGCTTCTATTTCAAGCTCAGGATTCGCATCCATACGTATGAATTTATAACCGTAATCAGCGGGTGCTGGGCAGAATGTTATTTTACTTTTGTTGCCTGTGTGAAGCCCTATACCTTCGAATGAGACTGGATTTGTAATCGTTGTTTGCTTTTCCATCAACTAAGTGCCATAAATAAATAAAAAAGTAATTATAAAATACCAATCCTCAAAAATAAGTAAAAATACTTAAAAGACGATAAAGTGGGGATTATTTAGTTGGAGAAATAGTCAAATTAGACTATTTCTATTGTAAAGCAAAAATACATTTTATCACTCGCCAGTATAAAATCTAGTAGTAGGATATGCAAAATTGATATTAGGCTCAGCATTGTATTGTTCTAGTATTGCTTCTGAGATGGCGGCTTCACTTGCAGTACGATTGTATATACTGCAGAAGTAACGTACTCGTAGCTCTACTCCATTATCTATTATTCGTGTAAATACTGTTGGTTCGAATTCTACATTGAATATTTCATGAGCACGTAAAGTCTTGTAAGCATCAAAAGTAGCTTGGGTATCTTGATAATTACTGTTTTCTTTGGCTATTGCTAAAAGTAACTCTTTAGCTTTTTTCCAATCACTTTCGAATGTAACTGTTACTTTAGTCTCGTTCCAAATTGATTTGTAACCAGAGCTATAGTTGGAGTTTGCGTAGTTGAACACTTTCGCATTCGGTATTGAGATTATACGACCAGTGTATAGGTCACCATCTATCCAATTACGAATCTCAAACATATCAAAATGGAAGGGTGTAAGCTCTATCACATCACCATAATGGTTATCTATTTCTATTCTGTCACCAGTTTTTATAGGTCCACGCCAGACTATATATACCCAGCCAAATAGATTAACTATCGGCTCTTTGAGTGCAAAGGCAATACCTGCAGCAATAAGCCCAAAAAGTGTTAGAACGTTGTTGAATCCTTTGAACCAAAGGTCAAATACTATTATCAGAGAGATTCCGAAAAAGACGTAATAGCTATACTTATTCCAAACGAACTTAGTTCTTTCTTTTGTAGCTTTTTTGCGGACAAATCTAAGAATGATTTTTCTTATAATCCAGATAATAGCTATGAACAGTAGTGTAAAAAATATTCTTTCAGCAAGTTCTATACTTGCGTTTTCTATTAATGCTTCTAAATATTTGGAATTATCCCCTAACATTTTTGGTAGCTATTATCCTGTAGTACTGGTAACTATTTTTGATGCAATCTTTTTCTTTGTTAGTAGTTGGATAATCCCATGGTTCATCCAAACCAACAACCCGATAATCAAATTTACCGAATTCTGCGAGTGTATCCAAATGATATTGTTGGACTTCTTCTATGTCTGTTTGTAATAGCAACTCTCCGCCATTCTCTATTACTTCGTAGCAGAACTTCAGAAACTCTATATCGAATGCTCGTCTTTTATAGTGCTTTTTCTTGAACCAAGGGTCTGGGAAGAAGTAAAATATTTTCTTAATACTATCTTTTTCTATAAAATCTAAACCATTAACTACGCTATACCAGAATATAGCCATGTTCTCTAGCTTTTCTGATTTTATTACACTTTCAGCATAGCCAACTGCTTTTTCACGGACTTCTATACCGAGTACATTCTCATCTACTTGAGTGGAATAATCCATAACAAACCAACCGAAACCACAACCTATATCGATATACTTTGGTGGTTTTCCATCAGCAAAGTACTTCTTCCAATCTACATTTTCATAAAGTGGGGGATAATTGAAAGGTTCGTGTTTTAATTCTTTTAGCGAGAAATAGTTATTTGCCGATAGGTGATGTCTAAACCTATCGGGAAGGGGATATTTGTCCCAATCTATCATAGTAAATACCCGAATAATGCGTCTAAAATCAATATAGTTGCAGCCGACATTGTAAATGCTCGTACTGTACTTTTACCAACTCCCTCAGCTCCTCCAGTAGTAGTGAAACCAACGTGTACACCAATCAAAGCTGTAACTCCACCAAAGACAAGAGATTTGAATAATCCCATAAATACGTCGAATGAATTGAAGTAAACTCTTATGGAATCAAAGAAAGTAAAAGCTGAGAAATCAAATTTTGCAGTTGTTAATAAAAATCCACCAATAATAGCCACTACGTTAGAAAATACTGCCAATATCGGCATCATTACCAATGCTGAAATAACCCTTGGCATTGCCAAATAGCGATTACGGTCTATTGCCATCATCTCTAGAGCGTCTATTTGCTCCGTCACTTTCATAGTTCCTAACTGTGCTGCCATTGCTCCACCAACTCTACCTGCTATTACTATAGCTGTCAATACAGGAGTTAACTCTGTGAATACTACTGTAGCGATAGATGAGCCGAGAAATGGAGTAGCAATACCAATTAAATTAAATTTATCAAATAAGTTTGTGGCTTGGAGTGCCGCTATAGCCCCAGTAAACGAGCCTATAAGCACGACCAATGGTAATGAATCAGAACCAACTATACTCATTTGTTCCAATACCAATGATCGATCTTTGCCTATGCGCGGTACATACTTTAGTATTTTACCCATTAGCAGAGTGATTTGTCCAATCTCTCGGACGAAACCAATTATTAACCTGCCTAATCTACTTATCATATTCTATCCTTCTTTTGCTGCTTCTGGTGATACGAGATAAAATCTCTCTATTTTCGCTTGGAATTCGGTTCCGTCATTTCTTTGCATTAGAAATGATCCCTCCATAGTTCCCCAAGGTGTTTCCAAAGGGCAATAGCTAGTATATTTGAACTCATCACCAGGGTTTAGTTTAGGTTGTCTTCCTATTACTCCCTCACCGATTACGTTGTCTGCTTTCCCTTCCGAATCGATTATAATCCAATGTCGGGAGATTAGCTGAGCAGGAGTATCACCTTCGTTTACTATTCGCACTCTATATGAAAATAAGTACTTACCATTTGCTGAAACTAGCTCTCCAGGAATATATTCTGGGTCAACAGTTATTCTTATTCCTTGCGTTATACAGTTTGAATTTTTATTCATTATTTAGGTAAAAATAGAAAATACTGCTAAAAAATGTAACAGAATTGTAAAAATATTGTCATATTAGATATTAATTAGAATATAATTTAAAAAGAATTTATGAAAATGCTACGATTAGTACTATTATTTTTATTTGTAGTGAGTATTACTTCGGCACAAGATGCCAAGCAATATGCTGTAATGATAGAAACTAAAATAGATGACACTGGGTTTGCACCTCAAGTAGTACTTAGTTGGCAAAATGATACTACTGCTAATAGATATGTGATTTACAAAAGACTATACGAGACTGGAAATTTTGAAAAAATAGCTGAAGTCAGCGGTGGAGCTAATACATTTTCTGATTTGGATCCTATGTATGGAAAAATAGTCGAGTACAAAGTTGAAAAAGTATTCAGTGATGATAATCAGTTACTATCAACTTATTCCTACAAAGCATTAGCTTGGGATGCTAATCTAGTACAAGAAGATTGGAGAACTTTGTTGATATTGGTAGATAATACTCTTGCTTTTCCAATTTCATCTAAACTAGTAATGTATAGAAAAGAAATCGAAAAACAAGGCTGGAGATCAATTGTCAAATATGTACCGAGAGTAGAATCATTCAATGCGAAAGCTGTTCTTAATAATAAAGAAATGATAAAAGCGGTATATGAACAAACTCCTAATTTGAAGGCTATCCTTATATTGGGTAGAGTTGCAGTACCTTACTCTGGTAATACTGCCCCCGATGGTCATGGTGACGATAACCCATTGCCACACAAAGGAGCTTATCCAGCCGATGTATTCTACGGTGATTTGGATACAAGGGATTGGACCGATAATAAAATAAGCAATGATAAATCGTCGTTCCCTAGACAACACAACTACATAAATGACGGCAAATGGGACGAGTCGTATATTCCTAATAGAGCAGAAATAGCAGTTGGTAGAGTTGACTTTTTCGATTTACCTCTCTTCGAAGAAAGTGAAGCCGAATTGATAGTTAATTATCTTCAAAAAGATATTGATTACAGAAGTGGTAATATTAAGGCTGATAATGATGCTATTCTTTATGATGGGTTTGACTCTAGACAAGCTGGCTACGCTGCCGATGGTTGGAATAATCTAACTGCACTATACGGTAGAGACAATGTAGTAGAAATGAGAGTGAGGGAAGAGCTCACTGAAAACTCATATAATATGGTATATGCGAACGCAAATGGTGGAATTGACAATATATATGATGCTATATATTCAGGGGAAATAGCAGAAAAAGGTTATAAAGGAATACATAGTATGATCTTCGGTTCGTATAATGTGGATTGGGATTCGGAGAGTAATCTTCTTCGTTCTATTATCGCGTCTGAGTCAATGGCACTCACATCAGTTTGGGCGACACGACCTTTCTGGACATACTTCAAATTAGGATTAGGCGAGTCCTTCGGTGAGGCATTACTCAGCACCCAAAACAATCGCTCCGAATATGTATATCCATCAGTGGTTTATAATGGGGGAGTGCATATAGCTCTAATGGGAGACCCAACGCTTAGTCTGATAAATGAGTCATTGATTGTATCGGCAAACTATGTTAGAGAAAATAATGAAACTATTGGGATTACAGTTAAATTGAACGAAGGAGTTGAATTATACGGATACATATTAATGTCTAGATATAGAGCGCTAAAAACTCAATACTTTGATGAATCAACTAGCCAAGATTTTATGATAATGTTAGATGATATTGAAGATCTTAATAAATATCCACCGCACATAATAAGACCAATAATCAAAATTGAGAATAAATCTGGCCGATTCCTTTACTTAGGGAATGGTAAAGTTATACAATGAGTGAAATATGAAGGAATATAGTATGAAATTAATTCTAATTTTACTGTTTGCAGTAGTACCACTTTCAGCTGAAATTGAAATAGAAGAAGTAGTTAAGTTATTTGAGAATGATGGCTTTACAACAAGACCAAAACTATACTTGAAGGGAGATAGTATTGTTGTTATCGCTAGAACAAAGCTTAATCAAGATACTACAAGAAAAATAAATATATTCTTTTCTTCAAATTCAGGTAACACTTGGCAAATCATTACTAATAGATTAGAAAACAGGGAGTATGATATAGATCTAATTAGTGAGTATTTTAATGAACTTGATTTCTTATTTGTAACACGTAGAAAAAATGAGAATGACACTACTCTATTCTATATAGATTTTGATGGGGAAAATGTTAGAAAAATAAAATATCCCAAAATAGGTGATGATCACAGGATTGTATTTCATCCAACAGATCCAGCAGTTCTAGCTTTTCATGTTTTAACAAGTAATCAAATCCATCAAATTTATTCGCACGCCTTTATTTATTCTATTGATTATGGAAAAACTTGGAAGTACGCATTACCTTATGAAAAAGTCCGTGAAAAATATGGTGAGGATATAGGTGTATTTTGGAGTGTAAAATATAAATTCAATATACGAAATCCTGAAAAAACAATATTAGAATATGAATGGCATAACATTTTTGGAGCATATTTTGGAATAAATATAATGCTCAATATGTACGATGATTCAATGGAAATCATTGAAGGTTTAATTCCTTCTTCTATTTGTTTTGGATGTATAGAAGAAGACGAATTATTATATAAAACTTCGAAATCAGATTCTTTAATTAGGTATAATATTTATACTAAATCGAAACAAGATTATAGCAGAATGGAGCAAACATTACATTTTAATATTGATTCTGTTGAAATGAATAATACAGACAACTACGAACAAAATTTTGATTTTAAGAAATTAGAATATAACTCAAAGAATCCCAATCATCAATTACTATTAATAGAGCATAAGGAATTTGACAGAGACAAAACGCCTAAATATAGTTTTATAAATCAATATTTATTTCAAACTTTTGATGCAGGTTATACATGGGAGCTTGTATTAACAAATTTCGATAAATACAATTTAATTTCAGCTTATCGTATAAATTCAGAAGATCTTAGCCTTTGGATAATAAAAGGAAAAGTAGAAACCCCTAATCCTAATAGTGTCTATTCCAGAGCAGCTCTTTATAGGTCAAAAAGACCGCTAACATCAGTTGAGCAAACCTCAAGCAAGAACATAAATGCTTATTTTAATAACAATCAACTTGTAATAGAGAGCGATGATTTCTACAATGATGTTGAGATAGGTATTTATACTATGGATGGTAAGACAATCATCAAATCCCAAAGAAATATAGAGCAAGGCAGTAATACCATTCAATTGGATAATCAGATAAGTGGATTGGTATTAGTATCAATTAAATCAGAGAAACTTGAAAGTCAAATATTCAAGTTGATTAGAGTAGACTAGGATCCCAAAAAGTTTTAGTCATTAACAATATTAATATAAATCTGGCCGCTTCCTTTACTTAGGGAATGGTGTGTATATAGAATGAGTAGAGAGGGAAGGTAAATGAATATTTTAATGATGGGTATAACGATAGTTTTTTTATTAAATCTAAATAGTATTTATTCGCAGGTTAATGAATTGAGTGATTATTCGAGTAGTGTCTCATTTGAAAATTCTATTGGTTTTAGTGGTAATTTGACATTTCTAACAATGAATGATTTACGGCCAAATAAAACTGAAAATAAAGTTTCTTACAATAGTATTAGTTTGATAGGAAACTCAAAAATTATAATTAATGGTGGAAACATTATTAATGTTAGATTATCCCTAAATTATAGCCCTTATACTTTGTCAAATTTATCGCTAGGGAACTACACTTTTCGGAATAATAATACAGATGAAATTAAAATATTGCCCTTATCAGGCATACTTGAAAATGAAAATATAAGTCTTGTTTTAGGTTTAGGTTCAGAAATAAGATTATATAAATCTATATTTCTACGTGGTCATATCCTTCAACTTGAAACTGTTTATAATAATAAGTTAAACTTGAATTTAGATAGTGACTATTCAGGATATACAGGGTACAATACTGAGAAAGAAAGAATAGAAAATGTTGAAATTTTCAATTGTAATAATGAGATTGATCTTTTAGTAAGTTTTGGAGCATCATTATTCTATAGTTTTGAGACTAATAAAGCATTAGTTACAAAAATAGATATTGAGCTGGGTGTGTTGCTAAAAACATTTCAATATGAAGAATTTGACCATGTATCTCAGATTCAACTTTCATTACTTTTATTCAACTAAAGGTAGAACAGATTCTGTGAGCTCCTCTGCTGCCTTTAATGGCACAAGCTATAAAGCATGGTCAGCTGTATTGCCGTTGGCTTCAGCCAACGGATAACTTGTATATCACCTACCCACTTAGGACTTTAGTCCCATTTTATTCAACTCCTAGCGGAGTTGTTTTGTTATTATTCGATGTCAGTTGCTACTAATATTGAACTCCTATGGAGTTCTCCTGGACTCTTCTAACGCCTGCGGCATTATCAGAGTGACGTCTTTACTTGGGTTTGGTAGATTTGGAGACGTATTCAATACGTCTCTACTATTTCTATTACAAATTAATAATCAGTGCAATCCATAAATCCGTTTAATCAGTGATTCAGAAATTCATCACTCTACTCAAACAACGGCGAAGATACATTGATGCCGAAACCAAAGTTCCCTTTACCCAATTCACCTATTCCCCAACGGAAGCCAGCTTCGAGTTGAATAAGAGGGCTGATGAAAGTGGGGATTTTCGTAATATTGAACCCGACTTCATTGTAGAATTTATCGCTTGTTCCACTATATAGTTTGTATTCATCTTGCTTGTAGTAACCTGCAGAATAATTAAGTTCCAAACCCAATCCTCGACCACGATACTTGGGTAAGCCAGCTGCTCTCCAAAGAAAATCAGATAGGTCTAAACCAGTATGCAATTCGAGAAATTCAGAACCACCAAATCGTGTATAATCCGGCGAAAGGAATCTATCTTTGATTTTGAAAACAACTATTTGAGTATTCATTCGGTAGAGTAAATGAGCTGGCATATCATTTGAAATTCCACTTTTTACGGTTGCGTATATATTCCCCGGTTCAAAACCTGTACTAATGATTGGTACAGCTGTTCCTAACTCACCAAAAAAGTAGTTATAACCTTTATCAGAAGTGAGATTCTTTCCAGTTTGATATTCTGCACGCATCTGATATTCCCATCTATTGTACTTTACATTACCACCATTGTTATACTTTGCTGCTAATCCATATTGCTCATATCGTCCTTCATTTATTATTCTGTTTTCACGCCATTGGTATTGTGAGAATAATTTAGGATTATTATTTGGGATATTGCTTATCAGTTCATTTCTATAACTAGCTCGGACAGTTAGATTATCATATTTGAAATTCAAACCTCCATCTATTCTATCAGCTAAATACCAATCATAGTAATCCCTAACAAAAAGTGAAGTAATGGAAGATAGTAATAAATCAGAATTATTATTCACTGAAAGGGGATAGGTGTTTCTTTCAAATCCGATATCAGCTTGTAGAAAATCAAACAATCTTGATTTAGCTTTTGCCCCAAAGTACCAATTATCAGATGTAATAGCATAAGCTCCAAAGAACTCAGGATTGAAATAGCGACTAATTTCAATTTTTGGCGATAGCCCTAATGTAAATCCATCCACTCTATTCAAACGGAAATAAGGAGAATAATCAAATTTAAAGCTACCCTCTTTAGTACTATCTTTTGCTGCAAACTCTTTAGCTAAAGAATCTGTTTTATCATATATTTCCCTTTCTTTATCAGTAGTGCTAATAAGTGAACTATTTGCCCAAAAATCTGATGTCGCACTGTCAGCATCTGGTGCCGCTATTACCCTTTTCTCAGGATTATTATAAATAGAATCAGGCAAAGGTTGATTTATTTTCAAATCTTCTACCACAGTCATCGCACTTGCTGTAGCAGTGAAATCAAACATACCTGCTAGTATTTCTATTTTAAGTTGACCAGTAGTATTCAGTAATGTCGGATACCAATAATCTGAGTTCATCTTCTCGAATTTCTCTTCGAATTCTATGTTTGAAATGAACTCTATTAAATCGTCGCTAGTTGGCTTAGCTTTGATATATGTTAGTTCGTAGCTGTCTTCTAGTATGCTCATAGTCCCTAAAAAGCCAGGGTATATGTTGCTAATGGATTTGAAATCTATTACGTATATAAACTTGTCGTCATATAATTCACGAGAGACTAATTTGAACTCATATTCTCCTAGCGCATCCTCGCTTAGTGGGCTGGTAAATCGTGTGTTATTAATAGCAATTTCATCAGCATAGAAATTCACAAATGAAGATAGTGAAATAAGATTATATTCAGGTTTGAAATTAGCAGTATTCCTACGTTTAAGTATAACATCTTTTGAAAGCTGTTTGTCGAAATCTTTATAGCTTTTGGAGTATGTCTCAGCAATAATATTCTCCCACAAATCTCTCTCAAGTTCCTTGTCTTCAGTACCGGGAAGTGGATTTTGAAACTCATATAGCTCACCACCTAATTCCACTTTCACTTTTGAGAAAAGAGTTTGCTCTACAGTTTTGATTTTCTTTTGATTGGCTTCTTTATTAGTAACTGCTCGCTTTATTATTTCTTCTACACTTATTTCGTCAGTTACAGTAGCTTCAGACATTTTCACACTTTCAGGTATTAGCTTAACATTTAAATTAGTTTCCGTCGAAAATGTTATTGTCTCACTCTGATACCCAATAGCAGTAAACTTGAGTTTATCTCCTTTGTTCACACCTGGTAATTTGAATATACCATCTCTATTAGCATAAGTACCTTTGCTAGAACCGACTAACCGTACTGATGCAGACACAACGGGTTCTTTAGTTTTGGAATCTACTACACGACCAGTTATAATATCAGCAGTAGATATACTAAAAGAAAAAAGTAGAATTATAATAATTAAAGTTGATTTCATAATCTGGTGCAACTAGTTGAAAAAATAAATAAGAGAAATATTATTAATAGTTTAACTCAATGCTCTAAACCAGTAATCTTACCAGTTTCAGTATCCACATCTATATCCATAAATGATGGTTGAGTAGCAAGCCCTGGCATAGTGCTTATACTACCAGTCAATGGATACAAGAAACCAGCGCCAACACTAGCTCTCACTTCCGAAATTGGAACAGTAAAGCCAGTTGGAACACCTTTCAGTCTTGCGTCGTGACTAAGACTAAGCGGCGTTTTCGCCATACAAATTGGAATTTTGTCGAATCCTAACCTAGTGAAATCTTCAATTTGTTTTTCGGCTTTCTCTGAATATTCTACTCCACTGGCACCATACATTTCCTTAGCTATAGTTTCGATTTTTGCTTTAATAGGAATATCTAATTCGTATAGATAGTTGAAATTTGAGCCAACTTCAGCTGCTTTGATTACAGCTTCAGCTAGGTTCGAAGCACCTATGCCGCCCTCACTAAAGTGAGTAGTCCCAACTGCATCTAGTGCACCATTTTCAATTGAATACTTACGAATCATTTCTACTTCTGCAGCTGTATCTTCTGGGAATTGGTTAATTGCAACTACTACCGAAACTCCATATTTCCTTGCATTGTTGATGTGAGCCCCTAAATTAGCTAAACCTTTTTCTAATAATTCTAAATTCTCAGACGTATAAACTGGATCAAGTTTACCAGGAGTTACTGCTGGCCCACCACCGTGTAGTTTCAATGCTCTAACCGTAGCAACCATAACCACCGCATCCGGAGATAAACCAGAATATCTACACTTGATATTGAAGAACTTTTCCATTCCCATATCTGCTGCAAACCCAGCTTCTGTAATTACATAATCAGCTAATTTTAGAGCAATCTTATCTGCAATAATCGAAGAATTTCCGTGAGCGATATTGGCAAAAGGACCTGTGTGTACAAATACTGGCTGCCCTTCTAATGTCTGCACCAAAGTTGGCTTGATAGCATCGATAAGCAATGCTGTAACTGCTCCAGCTACTCGTAGGTCTTCTAGAGTGATTGGTTCACCAGATTTTGATAGTGCTATAACAGCTCGACCGATTCTAGTTCTTAGGTCTTTCAAATCTGTAGCAAGTGCCAAAATAGCCATCAACTCACTAGCTACGGTCAAATCGAAAAGTGTATTTCTTGGGAATATATCACTCGGCTTGCCATCTCTTGCTTCTGTATCGTCTAATCCGATATTAATATTTCGCAAAGAACGGTCGCAAACATCTACGACTCGGTTCCAGATAATTGTGCTCGGGTCAACGTCTAATCTTTTATTTATACCACGCGATTTCAAAGCTTCGTCATCTTGTCTTGTTTCGTGCCACATACGAGTATCGAGTGCTGCCATAGCTAGGTTGTGAGCTGCTCCTATAGCGTGAATATCACCAGTTAGACCTAGGTTTATCTCATCAACTGGTATAGCCAAGCTTTTTCCACCACCAGCTCCACCACCCTTGATATTAAAGGTAGGTGCCATACTTGGCTGTCTGATGCAAGCAATAACGTTTTTATTATGTGCTGTACCGAAAGCTTGTGTTAACCCCAATAATGTAGTCGTTTTACCTTCACCTAGAGGTGTAGGAGTAATAGCAGTTACAAGTATATACTTTCCGTTCTTTTCATTTTCTAATCTTTTGTTTATTTCTAACTTAATCTTTGCTTTTGTATTACCATATAATTCCAATTCATCTTCATGGATCCCAGCTTTTTTTGCTATATCTTTAATATCTTTCATTTAATTGGTTCTCTTTTTTCATAATTTGAACTTACAATATAATAATATTGATATTCAAAGCCATCATTATTCTGAGTTTAGAATTCTGATAATAGAGATTCAATTGAAACGTTTATGCGTTAATAATTAAATAGAAATTATGATAACTGACTTCCTTTACGATATTTATGTACTGTTTATCGAAATGTCACCCTATCTTATGATTGGGTTGGCGTTCGTTGCTATCTTGAATATCTATATGACCAAAGAATTTGTTAAGAAACAAATTGGCAAAGATAGTATTTGGTCAATTTTCAAAGCTGCATTATTTGGTGTTCCACTTCCCTTGTGTTCATGCGGAGTGATACCTACTACTGTTTATATGGCTGATAGTAAGGCATCGAAGGGAGCAGTGACTTCATTTCTAATCTCTACGCCTCAAACTGGTATTGACAGTATAGTAGCTACTTATGGAATGATGGGGCCTGTATTTGGGATTTTTCGACCGATTTCTGCTCTAATAATGGGTATCATGGGTGGACTATTTATTAATGCGACAAACAAAGACAAACCTCGTCCAGAAAAGAAAAACCTATCGCTGAATGTGATAACGGCTCCTCCGAAAATGGTAGATGAGAAAACCCACAAAACTTTTTCAGAGAAAGTAAAATCATCTTTAAAATATGCGTTTGCAGATTTTCTTGACGATATTGTAGTGGAATTTCTAATAGGATTGGTCATTGCGGGAGCAATAACATATTTTCTTCCCACAGAGTTTCTAGAAGGTACAGGATTGAAATCTGGTATTCTGGGAATGCTAATTATGATTCTAATTGGTGTGCCGATGTATGTCTGTGCTACTGCTTCTATTCCTATAGCATTATCATTGATTATGAAAGGGTTTTCTCCTGGTGTAGCATTTGTATTTCTTGCTGTTGGTCCTGCTACAAATGCTGCAAGTATTGGAATACTTTCAAAGAGTCTAGGTAAGAAACTAATAACATATTATCTATTTATATTAATATTAATGTCAATTGGTTTTGGCTATTTGCTAGATTTCGTATTTGCTTATACAGGCATTAATCCTCAAGTACAATTAGCAACGCACGCTCATCATGAGCACTCAGGTCTGATTCCTTATGAAGTTCAGATAGTACTTGCTATTATATTTGCATTACTTGTTGTGTCCTCTTTATATAGGAAGTACGGTGCAAAATACTTCAGAAATACCTCCAAAATAGAAAATCGAGAATATGTACTTGTAGAAGGTATGACTTGCAACCACTGCGTAGCAACCGTAACTAATGCCGTCAATAAAATAGAAGGAATTGAGAATGTCGAAGTTGATCTGGCAGCTGGTCGAGCTTATTATGGTGGCAATGTCGATAAATCAACTGTAAAATCAGCTGTAGAAAGTTGTGGATATACAGTTGGTTAATTATATTATTTACACTTATAACGTTATTAATATTGCTATTTTTAAAACTTTTAGAATTTAATAGAACTTTTTATTTCATTTCTCGTTTTTAAAAGTAAGATAATTATTAATAATAAAAATGAGAAATGAATGATGAAAAAATTAACGGTTCTATTATCAGCATTAGCATTCACTAGTGTTTCGACTTTTGCAGCTGTAAATATCAATGTAGATTCTAAGAAAAATCTTGTAGAGATTCAATCTGATAATAGCAATATATTAGAAGTTAACTTCAATAGAATGAATGGTGGTAGCTACGAGACTAATTTCATACCTACTAATAACTTAAAAATCAAAACTAACAATATGCTTCCTGGAGTATATAAAGTAGAAGTAATTAGTCTAGAAGAAGAGAAAACAGTACAGTTTTTGAATATTAACTAGTTTTATATTTATAGATTCTAGATTAAAAAATTAGACATAAAAAAATCCTTTCTCAATTAAGAGAAAGGATTTTCTTTTTAGTAGCGGGGACAAGACTCGAACTTGCAACCTTCGGGTTATGAGCCCGACGAGCTACCTATTGCTCCACCCCGCGATCATTAGACTACAAACATAAGGACATTTTTCCTTATTTCAAAATTATTATATTCATTTATCATTGTACTATTAATTTCTTAGACGTATTAATACCATCTAAATTGATATTTACTATATATATACCTTTAGCTAGCCCATTAGTAAATATTTTATAGCCGATACTACTAGGGTTCAATCTTCCATTATAAATTGATTGTACTTTATTTCCAATTAAATCAATTAGCTCTATATTCGCATTTTGAACAGTATTCTTAATATTCATATTTAACTGAGAAAAACCATCAGTCGATGGATTAGGGTATAATTCCAAATCACCGACATAGTCTTCCAATTGAACTGATGTAATAACAGAACTAAATGTATTATGAAGTACACTAACAGGATCAATTTCTACTTTAACTGGAAAGAAATCATTTTCTAAATAAAAAGTTTGATTCTTTTCTTTATTTACAAAAATTTCACTTAACTCATAATTCTTTTCATCTTTGTAAAGTTTGAATCTAACTGGAGTTGTGAATACTTTTGTGACATCAGGATTTGCAGCTGTATTTTGATCTTGCATTTGAATCAAAGTCGCTCTTATTGCAAATTTATTATCTTCTAATATGTCAACTCTTGTATTTATATCATATTCTGGATATCCTGGGTTATATACCCATTGGTCGAAGAATGTATCAATATCAACTAGTGGGTTTTCTGCTTTCGATTCCCAAGCAGCTTTATACTCAGCTGTAGTTACAGATTGATATCTAAAATCTTCAAGTATTTCTTTCAACACTCTGAAGAACTGTTCATCGCCTAAATTGAGTCTCATTTGGTTATGTATAATCGAACCTTTATCATATATCAAATATGCATTTGTATTAAAAAATGAACTTAGAGGAATTGCGTAAACGGGAATAGCTGAATTATCAGAGTTTCTCTTGAGTACTTCTCTAACCTGTCTTTCTATTACATTTCTATAACTTTGCTCACCTTGCAAACTTTCTAAGTATATTGCTTCTGTATATGAAGCACCACCTTCGTTTATCCATATATCAGCCCATGTAGCACAAGTCATAGAGTTACCAAACCAATGATGTCCCATTTCGTGAACAAATCCAGCATCTTGCTCGTCGTTTAACCAATACCTATTCTGAGTTACCATAGTTTGGTGTTCCATACCACCATAAGGGAATGGGAATACAGATACAGTTCCATAAGTAGCAAAAGGGTATGTTCCATAATTATCAACTAATATATCCATCATTCCTGGATGTGTTTCCATTGATTTTACAGCTGTGAAATAAATATCATCTCTATCTTCTGGCCAAAAATAATGAGTAGAAGGAATCGTATCGCCATTTTTAATATATGTCTGGTGTAAAGTATCAAAAACTGAAGCCGCAAAATTCATTAGATAAGTTGTGATTGGTTCATTGTTAACCCACTTCTGAATTTTAAAGTCACTAACCCCATCATTCCTAACATATCTAGTGTCTAAAATTCCGTTTGATGCTGTTGTATATCCAAGAGGTACAGCCATTGTTATTGAGCTTTTAGCTTTATCATAAGGTCTATCATTACAAGGCATCCAATATCTGGCTAATTCAGGTTCAGACATAGAGTATGCGATATTATGTTCTACAATTACAGAATTTCCAAACCTATCCTTATTCCCTACATCATAGCCTTTGTGATATATATGCATACCTCGATTTCTCCAAAAGTCCTTATCGTCTTCTGCCTTACTATCGAAACCAATTAGTATTTCAACTATATCACCATTAGTATAATTTTTGTTAGAATAGAAATTTAATACTGCTATATTTATTGAAAACTTATCAAAGAGTGTATCAAGTTCATTTAAAGAAATCGGAATTATATTATTAGATTCAATTAATAGAAGTGTTCTTATATTTAAATTTACTGCATCAAATTCAAAAGGTACATTTTCATCAGTTATTTTAAAAGTAATTTTATTATAACCTTTAAAGTATTTTCTAAAAAAAGTGTCTTCTTCCAAGTTAGAATTTAGTGCGGTTGATAAATCTAAATATAAATCATAATTAAGCACATCATAACTTCTTTTTTCTACATCACCATAGTCCTGTACTCTGTTATTCTTATGGTAGTGAGTACCCGATGTTGTATTCTCTGTATCGAATTGCTTTGTCTCTGCTCTAAGGTATTCTGGGAGTTCTTGTGAATAAGCATTGCCTATTGCAAATGCTAAAAATAAAAGTATTATTGGTTTAATCATTATAATTGCCTTTTTAATATTATATTTGTCATTATATACGTTATACAAAGAAACATATTCTAACAAAAAAGTTACACAAGATGAGCAATTTAATTAAAAATAAAGATTTAGTTTTGAATAATGGGGTAGAAATCCCATTGATTGGACTTGGAACGTATCAGATGCGTGGCTATGAAGTTGAGAAAGCTGTTGAAGTTGCTCTTGAAGCCGGATACAGACATTTCGACACGGCTTCTATTTATGGAAATGAAAAAGAAATTGGAAATACACTGCGTAATCTCGGTGTCAAAAGAGAAGATATTTTTATTACTTCTAAAGTTTGGAATGATGATCAAGGTTTTGACAACACTATGAAAGCTATAGATATTAGTTTAGATAAGCTTCAGACAGATTATGTTGACTTATATTTAGTTCATTGGCCACTACCTGATAAAAGAAAATCGACCTGGGAAGCAATGATTGATATATATGATGGCAGAAAGGCTCGTTCTATTGGTGTCAGTAATTATACTTCTGATCATATAGAAGAATTAATGAAATATTCTTCTATTACTCCGGTTGTTAACCAAATAGAAATTACTCCTTTTTTATATCAGAAAGATCTAGTTTCAAATTGTGAGTCCTTTGATATAAAAATTGAAGCTTATTCTCCTTTGCTAAAAGGAAAAAAATTGGATGACCCAAATATAGTTAAGATAGGTAAAAAGTATAATAAGAGCAGTGCACAAGTATTGATTAGATGGTCTTTAGAAAAAGGATTTATAGTTCTCCCAAAATCTGCTAATGCGGATAGGATAAAAGAAAATATAGATGTGTTCGATTTTGAACTTAATTCTGAAGATATGAGTCTGCTTGATTCACTTGATAGCAATATAAGAATTTCTTGGGATCCTTCGGAGCTAGATTAATGTCAAAAGCAGGTAGAATAGATACATCTAATAGAATAGTAACTGAAAGTTACTCTTCTCGTGGTGGTAGATATTTACCAGCAACTAATGTTCCTAAGAAAAAAGCCTCAACAAAGTTAAGAAAAGGAGAAATAGTCTTCGGACAAATCCTAGAGAAAGTAAGCAAGGAAGTATTCAAAATAAAACTGCCTAATGGCATTTTCAAAGCTATTATCCATCCAAGCTTGAAACAAGGCGATCGACTTTACTTCTTAATAAAAGAGATAGAGCCTTCATTAGTTATTTCTGTCCATTCTACAGATTTGATATTTAACAAAGGAAGAGTCAATGTCGAAGAGATACTTAGAGTTCTTGATATACCTGATAGTGAAGATGCAAGAGAAATTATACAAGAATACTCACTTAGAGTAAATAGATTACTTAGGCACGTAATAATAGATATAATTGATTTGACAGAAGTTTATAAAAAGCAAAAAAAGAAATATAATCTTACACATGGTATAGAATTCATACTTATTGATTTGTACCTAACCGGCTATAATATACAAGATAAAAACATACTGAACCTAGTTCTAAATTATATATCACCTTCCTCTATTCGACTCGGCGAGAACGCAATAATCCCTAATATAAACGAGATAGATGAACTAAATAAATATAATTCTTTATTTGTAGATGCACTTTATGTTCGAAATATAGCAGCTAAACTCAATGAAGCTCAAACCGTTTACTATATTAATATTAAAGGAAATAATTATAGGGTTGAGTTATTCAAAAAACACAAAATCCTACAAGCGATTATCTCCGACGAGAAGAATATAGACATAAAAATAGTTATAAATGAGAGAGATAAAAGAGCTAAAGTTTACTACAAGAAACTAGACATAAATATACAAAAAATTGAAAAAATTGCTGATTATGACATTAGTTATGAGCTTTCTGACAAGTTATTCATTAATTCTTACTCTGAAAGTATGGATGGTCAAAATCAGAAAATCACCTATGTTATTTAATAATTCTCGCCACACCAATCGTTAACTAATTTCGTATATTGTAAATGAAAATTATGCAATAATCAGAAGATAATATGAAAATCAGGAAAGAAGACGCACTTAACTATCATTCCAAATCACCTGCTGGAAAAATAGAAGTAGTACCGACTAAACCATTTATTACTCAAAGAGACTTATCATTAGCTTACTCACCTGGAGTAGCTTATCCTTGTTTAGAAATTGAAAAGAATCCAGATGATGTTTACAAATACACTAACAAAGGAAATTTAGTTGCTGTAATCACTAATGGAACTGCTGTACTAGGTCTCGGTGATATAGGAGCTGCCGCTGGAAAACCAGTAATGGAAGGTAAAGGCGGATTGTTCAAGGCATTCGCAGATATAGATGTATTCGATATAGAATTGAACTCTACTAACACTGAAGATATTATCAATGCAATAGAAATGATGGGCCCTACATTTGGTGGGATTAATTTAGAAGATTTTAAAGCTCCAGAATCATTTATAATAGAAACAGAATTACAAAAAAGATTAGATATACCCGTATTCCACGATGACCAACATGGTACAGCTATTATATCTGGTGCAGCATTGATTAATGCTGTTGAAATAGCAGGAAAAAAACTAGAAGAAATAAAAGTTGTTTATAATGGAGCTGGTGCTGCAGCTATTGCTTGTTCTAAATTCCACATGGCATTGGGTGTAAAACCCGAAAATGTACTAATGTGTGACCGTCAAGGTGTGATATACAAAGGTCGTAAAGAAGATATGAATGAGTATAAAAAGGAATTCGAAATTGAAACGGATAAGCGATCTTTAGTAGATGCTATGAAGGATGCTGATGTATTTATGGGACTTTCAGTAGGTGGAGTTGTAGATAAAGCAATGGTAAAATCCATGGCTAAAACTCCTGTTATTTTTGCTATGGCAAATCCTGACCCTGAAATAACTTATAATGATGCCAAAGCAGCTAGAAAAGATGTAATAATGGCAACTGGACGTTCTGACTATCCAAATCAAGTGAATAATGTATTAGGTTTTCCATTTATATTCCGAGGTGCCTTAGATGTTCATGCCAGTGCAATCAATCTAGAGATGAAGAAAGCTGCGGCTTATGCCCTTGCTGAACTTGCAAGAGAGGAAGTACCAGAAAGCGTTAAATCAGCTTATGGAGTTAAAGAGTTATCTTTTGGACCAGATTATATTATTCCTAAACCATTTGACCAACGTGTACTAACGTCAGTATCACCAGCAGTTGCTAAAGCGGCTATGGAGACAGGCGTTGCTCGAACTAAAATCAAAGACTTTGATGAATATAAGAGAAACCTAAATATTCGTATGGGGCGAACTCAGAGCTTCATGTCGCTTATGTACAAGAAAGCGAGATCAAAACCGAAAAGAGTTGTATTCCCAGAGGGCGATAACGCTAGGATAATACGTGCTGCTCAGTTATCGGTAGAAGAGGGAATAGCAAAACCAATTTTACTTGGGGATGAGACTAATATCCAAAAAGTAGCTGATCAGTTCGGATATGAATTAGACGGTATTAAAATTATAAATCCTGGAACCTCTAAGAAAACTAATAAATATATAGAAGAATATTATAGACTAAGACAAAGAAAAGGCATAAACAAACACGATGCTGAAAATAGAATTATAAATCATAGAAATTACTTCGGTTCTATGATGGTAGCAATGGGTGATGCCGACTGTATGCTTAGTGGACTTAATACTAACTATGCATCTACTATACGACCTGCTCTAGAAACTATAGGTCATGACCCTAGATTCAATAAAGTGGCCGGATTGTATATCGTATCTTCTAAACAAAAAACATATTTCCTAGCTGATACTACTGTGAATATAAATCCAAATGCTCAGGAAATAGCAGATATAGCAATCCAAGCAGCGGAAATTGCCCAACACTTCGAAGTTACTCCTAAAATCGCACTTCTTTCTTATGGCAATTTTGGTTCTGCTCAAGGTGATTCTCCTAAGAAAATGCGTGATGCTAGAAATATAATCAAAACGAAACGACCTGATTTAATTGTAGATGGTGAGATGCAAGCTGACACAGCAGTCAGACCTGATATTATAGAGTCTACATTTCCATTCAGTGATATAAAAGGTGGTGCTAATGTATTAATTTTCCCTGATTTGAATTCCGGTAACATTACATATAAGCTACTATCAAGAATTGGAAAATTGAATCTTATTGGGCCAATCCTAATCGGAATGTCAAAACCAGTACATATACTTGAACAAGGAAGTGATGTAAATGAGATACTAGATATGGTAGCGATTGCAGTAGTTGATTCGCAAGAAGATAATCTTTCCAAGCAAATACAAAAAGATAAGTAATATTCAACTTCAACTTTAGAAACTGAAAAGAGATAGTAATTAAAACTATCTCTTTTTTTTTGTCAAAGCATGACAATAATAAACTCAAGATTATGCAAACCTAGGAGCCCCTTTAATTAATAGATACATCAATTAGTATTTAAGATAGTCACTCAGGTTGAACTGTTTTAAGATAATTTGGTTGGGAGAGGGGGGAGATGAACTCAAAGAAGTATAGGTATAGTAGAAGATGTTATAAAAAAGGGAACAATTTCTTGTTCCCTTAAAGTTTTTACTATATTAAATTCTTGTCTTATAAAGCAGATTTAATAAATGTAAGCATACCACCTGGATTAAGGCCTATTATCAAGACCACTGCACTAGTAACGAATACAAGTATTCTCGATGCATTCCAAGGTAATGATTCACCTTTCACATCTTCTGTATCAGTGAAGTACATTTTTACAATCAATCCAATATAAAAGACAACTGAAATAATTGATGATACTACAGCAATCAATGCTAACCATAAATGTCCTGAATTAATAACAGACATAAATAAGTAGTACTTACCAAAGAAACCAGCCATAGGTGGAATCCCAGCCAATGAGAACATAAATAAAGCCATAATAGCAGCTAGAGCAGGTTGTCTTTTGCTCAAGCCAGCATAATCATCATATTCCAAATTCTTGTCTGTATCTCTTTCTAAGAGGCCAACAATGATAAAGGCACCAATTTGCATAAATGTATATACAACAGCGTAGAACATCAATGCAGACCAACCAGCAGCAGTATTAGCTACAATACCCATTAACATATATCCTGCATGAGCTACTGAAGAGTATGCTAACATACGCTTCACGTTTTTCTGAACTAATGCTGTGATATTTCCTACTAACATAGTAAGGGCTGAAATAGCTGCGATTGCAGTGATTAATTTGTTTGTGTCTATTGCTGATTCTAACCCACTAGGGTCAAAACCCATAGGAATAATTGTTTTAGCGATAATGATAAACGCAGATAAAGCAGCCGCTTTACCAGCAGTACTCATAAAAGAAGTAACTATAGTGGGTGCTCCAGAATAAACGTCTGGTGCCCATTGGTGGAACGGGAAAGCAGAAGATTTGAAACTAAGTCCCATAATCATAAGAGCAGCCCCAAACATTAGGTAAGCGCTATTAGCACTTCCGTTAACTATTGCAGCAGTTATCTCTGGGAAGAACATACTTCCAGTACTACCGTATAACATAGCCATACCATATACTAGGAATCCCGTTGAGAATGCACCTAGTAAGAAATACTTTAATGATGCTTCTACTGATTGTGATGCAAATCTAAAATATCCTGCCATTATGTAGAATGTAATAGACATCAACTCAATCCCAATAAACAATGTTAGTAGATGGTTAGAGTGAGCTATTACCATCATACCAGCTAGGGCATAAAGTACTAAGTTATAAAATTCATTCAATTCAGTTTTAACCGTATCTAAATAATTTCGTGCATTCAGTACTATAAGCAATGATCCGACACAAAATAGTAAATCGAAGAATGCAGAAAATCCACCGAATGTCAACATATTAGAAGTTATAAGATTAGTATCGTCAAGATTTATACCTGATATATTCAGATAGAAATTATTCAATGCAAATCCACCTACCGCAACTATACTTATTATAGATAGATAATAGCCACTGTTTTTGCTATTTGGATTTATTGCGTCTACCAAGATTGATATAACTGACATAATGCCAACTATAATCAAAGGTAAAAGTAAAATAAATTCTGAACTCATATTCATCTTTCCGTATTTAAAGTAATTTTCTAATTATTTTCTGTTAGTTCTTTTTTGGTTCCATATTGATTGTTCCATTATTGAGATCTAACTCAACTTGTTCAATCTCTTTCACTAATTGCTTAGTCGAAGTTTCTGATTTACTCATGAATGTATTAGGATAAACACCTAACCATACGATAAAGATGAGTAAAGGAACTAACATAGCCCATTCTGTTTTATTCAAATCTGATAGACCTTGATTTTCTTTGTTACTCAAAGCGCCAAACATAATTCTACCGAACATCCACAGTAAGTAACAAGCAGCGAAGATAACACCAGTTGTTGCTACTATTGCGTACCAAATATTATCAAGTACTGTAGAAGTGAATGCTCCTAATAGTGTCAAGAACTCACCAATAAATCCATTTAGACCAGGTAGTCCAACAGAAGCAAACATTGCTATTCCAAAGAATATAGTATAAACAGGCATTACTCTTGCTAAACCTCCAAATTCTGAGATTTCTCTAGTATGTCTTCTCTCATATATTACACCAACACAAATGAAGAGTGCTCCAGTAGATAAACCATGGTTTACCATTTGGATTATTGCACCTTGTATACCCATTTCATTCATAGCGAATATACCAAGAACAACGAATCCTAAGTGAGCTACTGATGAGTAAGCAATAATCTTTTTTACATCTGTTTGTACTAGTGCTACTAAAGCACCATATATAATACCTACTACTGCTAGGAAGGAAATAGTTCCAGCCCAATCAATAGAAGATACTGGGAATAATTCTAAGTTGAATCTAATAAGACCGTAAGTACCCATTTTTAGTAAAACACCAGCTAGTATAACTGAACCAGGAGTAGGTGCCATTGTATGTGCATCAGGCAACCAGGTATGTAATGGGAACAAAGGAACTTTTATCAAGAATGAAAGTGCAAATGCAATGAATAGCCAGTTTTGTACATCTGGTGCTATAGCTGCACTGTGTTGCTTGATTAATAAGTAATCAGAAGTGAAGCCAGTAGGTAATGATAATACATCACCACCAACGTGAAGTCCTAACCAAACAATAGCCACTAACATAAATAGTGAACCTACTATAGTATAGATAAAGAACTTTACTGCTGCATATATTCTGTCTTTACCACCCCAAATACCTATAATAAAGTACATAGGAATAAGGATAATCTCCCAGAATATATAGAATAAAAATAAGTCTAACGAAATGAACACACCTAACATACCAAACTGCAACATTAAAAACATAAAGTAATACTCTTTATGTCTTTTATTAATTGAGTTGATAGATGAAAGTAGTGCAATAGGTGTCATGAAAGTTGTTAGCATTACCATTAGTAATGACATTCCGTCCAAACCTACTCTGAAACCAGCATCAATGGCAGGAATCCAAGTAACATCCGTTACAAATTGAAATCCTTCTGCGTTACTATTGAAACTGAAATACAATCCCAATGAAACTAAAAAAGCTACTATTGAAGTTCCCAAAGAGAACATTTCAATTAATTTTCTGTTATCCTTATTTAAGAAAAGTACACCGAATGCACCAATCAAGGGGATTATTAAAGTTGCTATTAAAATAGTCATTTCTTCTCTATATTTTTTAGAATATCATGTAACCAATTAAAATTAAAATACCTAACATCATCACAGCAGCATAAGTTTGAGCAACACCAGATTGCAATCTTCTTACACCTTTACCTATAGCTGTTGTTAGGTTACCCGCGCCGTTTACTGCACCATCTACTATATTCAAATCAAAGATTTTCCAAAGGAAATCACGAGATGTTATGAATATTGGAGTTACGAAAACTCCATAGTAGAAATTATCTAAATACCATTTATTCCATAGTACTTTATAAGCAAAGCCAAAGTTTTTAGAAAGTGATTTTGCTTTAGTCCAATTTTCATCTTGCTTGTATATGCTTCTTGCTAATAGTATTGCTATAATAGCAACTACTGTAGATACAGCCATCAAAATATATTCAATTGCGTGAACATGATGCCCTTCAGCAACACCCAATATGTGGTCAGCTTGCGCAAATACAGGAGATAGGAAGTTCTCAAGTAAATTCGGATGATCACTAAAGAAATATCCTAATGCGTAAGGAATACCAATGAAACCACCTAATGCAGATAGAACTGCTAATACTATAAGTGGTACTGTCATAGATTTAGGTGATTCGTGCGGATGAACGTGATCTGCGTCAAATCTCTCTTTACCGTGGAATGTCAAATATAATAATCTGAACATATAAAATGCTGTAAAGAAAGCAGCTACAGCCAATGTAATCCATAAGAACCAGCCACCACTAACATAAGATTTCCAAAGTATTTCATCTTTAGAGAAGAATCCACTAAAGAAAGGTATTCCAGATATTGCGATTGTACCAACTAGGAATGTTTTATAAGTAGTAGGCATGTGCTTTTTCAGACCACCCATTTTCTTGATGTCTTGCTCTTCGTGCATACCATGTATCACAGAACCAGAACCCAGGAATAATAGACCTTTGAAAAAGGCGTGAGTCATAACGTGGAAAATTGCAGCAATCCAAGCACCAGAGCCAAGAGCCGCAAACATAAATCCTAATTGGCTGACAGTAGAGTATGCCAATACTTTTTTAATATCATTTTGTACAAGTCCAATGCTCGCTGCTAATAGTGCAGTAGCAGCCCCAATAATCGCAACTACCATCATAGCGTCAGGCGCAGAAGCGAATATAACTGAGTTTCTTGCTATTAGGAATATACCTGCTGTTACCATCGTAGCAGCGTGGATGAGTGCAGAAACTGATGTAGGTCCTGCCATGGCATCAGGAAGCCATCCAGCTAAAGGAATTTGTGCAGATTTACCTGTACAACCTAGGAATATAAGCAGTGCTATTGCAGTGATTAGACCAGTGTCATATAATGAAATATCACCAGCTACTATATTTGAAACTTCTATATACTCTAGAGTACCGAAGTTCATGTAAATCAAAAATATTGCAACTAACATTCCAAAGTCACCTATTCTATTCACAATGAATGCTTTGTTTGCTGCATCACCAGTCCAAGTGATATGGAATCCATCAAATTTTCTATCGTACCAAAAACCAATAAGTAAATAAGAAGCTAAACCTACACCTTCCCAACCCAAGAAAGTAACTAAAAAGTTACTACCTAAAACAAGGTTAAGCATCATAAAAATGAACAAGTTAAGGTAAGCAAAGAAACGATAGAAACTCCTATCGCCGTGCATATATCCAATACTATATATATGTATCAGAGAACCGATACCAGTTATTATAAGCACAAATATTATTGATAATCTATCAACTTGATAAGCGAAATCTAGTGTGAAATCACCAGCTCCGAACCAATTAAATAAATTGATTATATGTGGCTTGGCAGTAGTGTCACCAGCTAAATTGAAAAAAATTGAAAGAGCGATTAAAAAAGATATTGCAACTGTCGATGTTGCTATTATCCCTATTAGTTTTTCGCTCGCTATTTTTTTACCAAAAATCCCTAAGGTTAGAAACCCTAATAGTGGTAATAACGGTACGAACTTAATCAATTCAGGCATCTAATTTCCCGTCGTTTATGTACAATTACTTATTGTTAAAATTAAATAAAGCCAAAAATAATAAATTCCCACTGATTAGACAATTAATCTTTACTATATAATTATAAACAAGTGATAATAATTGATTTTGAATTTGAAGAAAAAAAAGTTTTACTTTTTTTGAGACGTTTTTAGTGTTCAAGTGTCTTTAGTTATATAAGTATTACAATTTTTAAAAAAGAATAATATTTTCTTAGTATTTTATGTGACAAATTGAAATGTTATCTGTTATTATCGAATAGACATACTAATTATTAATAATTTTACAGGAGTTCTGTTATGAAAGCTATATACAATTTTTTATTAATTTCTCTTATACTCACATTTTGTAGTATAAATGCTGATGGTGCTGTAGATGAACAAGAAGTCAAGGATAAACTTTCTTTACTAATGGGCCAAAATAACTCAGGGACTGATTATTGGTTCACTATTCCACCAGTATATATGGATGAAAGTGCTGGATTTGATAATTCATTAAAAATTCTAATTGCCTCACCTGTAGAAACAGAAGTGACAGTTGAAGTAAAAGGTAAAGGGTACTTACAAACACAAAAGACTATACCAGATAATGTTATAGAGTTTAGTATAAACCCCAATATAGCACAAGTAATTCTACATAGTGGTATGCGAGATGGTGCAGTTCCTGCAAAAGTTTATAAGGAAGCTGGGATTCATGTAACTTCTGAAGCACCAATAGTTGTATATGTAATTGCAAGGTATAAATATACTTCAGATGGTTTTCTTGCGATTCCTTCTTCTGCATTAGGAACACATTATATTAATATGGTTTATCAAGAACCTAATATTAGTAACAATGGACTATTCGCACCATTTACTGGAGTTACAGCCGCTTATGACAATACTGAAATTAACTTCACAATGGGTGGAGGTCCAGAAGGAATAGACGCATCTCCTATGGAAAATGGTCAATTAGTACACACAGGCGAATCAACTAGTCAGACTTTGAATCAAGGTGATGTTTGGTTGCTTTCTATAAATGGGCCAAGACAAGATTTATCTGGAAGTATTTTCAAATCCGATAAACCAATATCTGTCGTATCAGGTATCAACTGTGCTAATTTCCCATTAGGGAATGCATGGTGCGATTATACGGTTGAAATGGAATTACCTGTTTATTCGTGGGGGAAACAATACTATGTCACTCCTATGAATGGAAGAATTTATAATGGTATAATCAGAATTTTCGCTTCAGAAGATAATACAAATGTTTATAGAGATAATGAATTAATTGGAAATATTGCAAAAGGTGGAGGTGCTACTATTGGTGTAGGTTATATAGAAACGAGAGTTTGGCCGAAAGTAGATGAAAATGGTAATCCTATTGTTCCACATATTGCAACTATTCATTCGGACAAACCAATTGCTGTAATGTATTATAATACAGGTGGACAAGAAGACAATGGTAATACACAAAACACCGACCCATTTATGATGACCTTCACTCCTGTAGAGCAATTTGGAAATCAGATTTATTTTGCTTCTCCTAACTCTGCAACTGGAACTAATTTATTTCCAGAAAATTATGTTAACATTATTTTTGAGTCCACTTCAAATGAAATTCCAGATGATTTACTTTTTGCAGATTTGTCTAAACCCACTCCTACTTGGGTTAAAGTGAAAGATTACTTTGGACCTTCATTCGAAAATTTTGTTGTACCTTTTAATGGTAGATTATTTGCAAATAAAACTCTGAAGTTAGCAAATGAAGGTGTATTTGGTTTGAAATCAACAACTACTGCGATTGGTGCTTACTCTTATGGCTTTGGTCCTTATGATTCTTATGGTTATCCTACTGCTGCTACTTTCGATGATTTAGTTGCAAACGACGGGAAAGCACCAGAAGTAACATTCTCTGGAGCTAAAGATGCCGATATAATCACTGGTAGTGTAGATGACTCGCATAGTGGATCATCTGGACTTTCACAATTCTATATGCTTGAGTCGATGAGTACAAATTATTCCTTTGAAATAACTTCTGTTGATAAAGGAATAACTACTAACTCAAAGCAAGAACCTACCTTCATACCTGGCCAAACTAAGAAACTTAATTGGACTTTAGAAAAAATAGACAAGAACAAAGAAGGATATGCTGTACTTTACTTATCTGATAGATCTGGCAATGATGAGTTGTTATTCTTTGGAAATACATTAACTGCTACTTCTGTTACTCCAGAACAAACTCTATCTGAATATATGACAGTTACTGAATCAAACATTCAGATTTTACCACAAACAATGGCTGATGGATTTACCGAGCTTTCTATGTTTAGTCTAGATGGCAGTAAAGTAATAAGTGCTAACATACAGAATCAAAACTCTGTTGCTATTACAAGTCTCAAATCAGGGACTTACATAATAACACTGAAAAGTGAGAGTAGATTACTCACAAGAAAGATAAATATAGTGAAGTAACGATTATTCAAATAAAAAACCCGATTAGGAATAATAATTGGGTTTTATTATATTTACAACTAAAAAACAGGAATAACCATGAAATTTTTAACCACATCTAGCATTATTCTAATTCTTACATTTTCATCTTTGTTCTCGGGAATAGACGTAGAAGAAGTCAAAGAAAAACTAGCATTAATCCAAAATTCAGGAAATTCAGGTAAAGAATTTTTGTTTACTATTCCACCAATCTACGAGGAAGAAAGTGCAGGATTTGATAATTTTGTTAAAATTCTAGTTACGAGCACATTTAGCACAGATGTTATTGTTGAGGTGCCTGGTATAGGATTCTACAAAAATAGTAAAACTATTGAAAATGGAGTAATTGAATTCGAATTGTCTCCTACCGTTGCTCAACCAATATTACATTCAGGTAGAACCGATAAAGCTAGACCTGCGAGAGTTTACAAAGATGCTGCCATTAGAGTATATTCAAAATCACCAGTAATCGTTTACGTTGTTGCTAAGTTTAAAAATAACTCCGATGGTTTTTTTGCAACCCCAACGAAATATTTTGGTACAAAATATATAAATTCTGTTTATCAAGAGCCAGCTTTATGGGAGAGTGGGTGGTTCAATCCATTTACAGCTGTTGTAGCTGCTTATGATAATACAAAAATAGATTTCACAATGGGAGGTGGGGCTGAAGGTAATGATGCTGTACCGTTTGAAGATGGTAGTTTAATAACAACTGGTAAATCAAAAAGTACCATTATGTCTAAAGGTGATGTCTTGTTACTTTCTATCAACGGTCAAAAGCAAGATTTATCAGGTAGTTTGTTCGAAGGGAATAAGCCATTTGCAATAGTATCTGGTATGCATTGTGCTAGATTTCCTTTGGATATTGGATCATGCGACTATGCAGTCAATATGGAATTGCCTACTAAAAATTGGGGCAGGACTCATTTCGTTACTCCACAGATGGATAGAGCATTCAACGGCATTGTTAGAATTTATGCTTCTGAACCAAATACAGATATCTATAGAAGTGGTGCTTATATAGGTACATTAGAGAAGGGTGGAGGAGGCTCAATAGGTGAATCATATCTCGAGTTAAGAGTTTGGCCTAAATTTGTTAATGAAGATGTAAGAGGGGTACCAAAAGTAGCTACTTTTACTTCTACAAAGCCCACAGCAATAGTATATTACAACACAAGTAGTGTAGAAGACAATGATTACATCTCAGGTATGACTAGAGACCCTTTTATGGCACTAATTCCACCTATAGAAGCTGCGGTAAATAATGCAATTGTCTATTCTCCTAATGCTTTAGGAGCATCAGTTCCATTCACTGAGAATTATGTTAGAATTACATTTCCGTTAGTTAATGATAAAATACCTGATGATTTATTAGTCGCAGAGCTTTCAACAGAAATTACTAATCCTAAGTATAAGAAATTAAGTCAGCAATTTGATACTAATCACTATCAGTTTAATGTTAAATACGAAGGCAAAACTTATGGATCAAAAGTAATAAGTGTAGGCTCTGAAGGTGTATATTCATTCAAATCAGATAGCTCGAAGTTTATTGTAGAATCTTTTGGAGCAAGCAGTTATGAGACTTATGGTTTTCCAACTGCCTTTTCTTTAAATGATTATTCTAAACCTGATAGTATAGCACCTCATTTCTCATTTACTCAACAGTGTAATGGAGATATATTGAAGGATGGAGGTACTGTTACAGATTTCCCTGAAGATGATACCGCTCGTTCTAACATGGCTGAAATATTTGTTGTTGCAAAAGAGAATTATCTTTTTGATTGGAGGAGAACTGAAAATTATGATTTCATACCCGGTGAACAAAGGGAATTAAAGTGGTGGCTTACTGTAATTGATAAATCAAAGCCGGCTTCTGCATTAATATATTTTAGTGATATGGCAGGGAATGACACTACGATTTTCATAGAATATACTCTTCCTATTTATGAAATGGAAGTGCTATCATCTGTTAATGAGTTATTTAATCCAAAATTGAATACCATTTATTTTCAAGATACAATCCGAAATTTATCTTCGACAATGACATTAAATATTACGAGAGTTGAAATACCTAATCAAAACTCGCCTTTCAAAATAACTTCTTTTGAAGATAATTGGTTACCAGGTACTCCTATTCCTCCTCTCGAAGAAAGATATATAAATATTACTTTTCAAAAAGATGAAATAAAAAATAATAATACATATTCAGATTCTTTGTTTATCGGACTTGGTTACGAGGACGATGGAGAGATAAGTGAATGTAAATTTATCTCGATTTCGGAGCTCAAAACTTCAGTATACTTCCCTGTTTACAGCTTAAGATATGGAAATTATTTTGGTGAATTTAATGAAAATAGTAAGCCAAAAAAATTAACAGAAACAATCCGAAATTTATCTACAAATGCACCTCTTTATATATCTAGGTTAGAGTTCAAACATGGAGATAAAGGTTTCAGCTTAGGAGTATTTACTCCATTTAGTTGGGATATAACTAAACCAATTGCTCCTAATTCTGAAGTTGTTGTTGACATTATATTTAATCCTAAATCAGTTGAACAAGGAGATGAAGATATAGAATTGACTGATTCATTAGGTATTGGTATATCAGTAATGAATGTAAATAATGAGTTAGAAGAATTAGAATTTAACTTTAAAACTCAGCAGAAAGCGATATTAAAAGCAAAAGATCTTACATCAGTTACCCCAGAGCAAACTCTATCTGAGTATATGACAGTTACGGAGTCGAGCATTGAGATATTATCACAGGCTTTAGCTGAAGGATTTACCGAGCTTTCTATATTCAACTTAGATGGCAGTAAAGTAATTAGTACTGACATACAGAACAAAAACTCAATTGCAATCAGTGGCCTTAATTCAGGGACTTACATCGTAACGTTGAAAAGTGAGAGTAGATTACTCACAAAAAAGATAAATATTGTGAAGTAACGATTATTCAAATAATAAAACCGATTAGGAATAATATTCGGGTTTTATTATATTTACAACTAAAAAAACAGGAATGACCATGAAATTTTTAACCACATCTTGCATTATACTATTACTTACTTTTTCTTCACTTTTATCTGGAATTGATGTTGAAGAAGTCAAAGATAAACTTAATCTAATACAAAATAATGGGAATTCTGGAAATGATTTCTGGTTTACTATACCCCCGTGTTACGAAGAGACAACGGGAAATAATTTTATAAAAATATTAGTTACTAGTACTTTCGAAACGCAAATAACAGTTGATATCCCAGGAAATGGTTTTTATAGAAGTAGGAAAACCGTAGCAAATGGTGTAGTTGAATTTGCGATAAAACCTGTAGAAGCTCAAGCTTTTCTACATCAAGCAAGAACTAATAAAACACCACCAGCTAATGTTTATAAAGGGGCAGGAATACATGTCACTTCTGAAAAACCTGTATTAGTTTACGTGGTAGTTAAATATAGAGCTACTTCAGATGGATTCTTTGCCATTCCTACGAAATACTTTGGAACAGAGTATATTAATATGGTATATCAGGAACCAAATTTTAAACTTTATTATAATTATAGCGGACTTGCATCACCATTTACAGGGATAACTGCAGCTTATGATAATACAGAAGTAAAATTTACGATGGGTGGTGGACCTAATCGTGATGATCAAGTAGAACTTAAAGGTGGAGAACTACTCTCTACTGGACAATCAACTATAATAAAATTGAATAAAGGAGATGTTTGGATAGCGGGGGTTCATGATGTTGAACAAGATTTATCAGGTAGCTTAATAACTGGAAATAAACCTTTTTCAATTGTCTCGGGTGTGCATTGTGCTAATTTCCCAGTTGGGAATTTCTGGTGTGACTATTCTGTTAATATGGAATCACCTATTGACAAATGGGGAAAGAATTACTTTATAACACCTCAAATGGAAAGAGGATACAATGGAATTGTTAGAATATTTGCTTCCGAACCTAATACAACAATTAAAAGAAATGGAATTACTATTGGTAATTTGAAAGATGGTGGAGGCTCTGGGTTTGGTGATTCATATTTAGAAATGCGACTTTGGCCAAAGTATGATACTTCAGGAGATTCTATTACACCAAAGTTAGCTCATATTAGTGCCGATAAACCAATTGCTATCACTTATTATAATACTGGTACACAAGAAGATGGGGTTGGTGGTAAGAGTGATCCGTTTATGTCTCAAATTCCTCCAATAGAGGCCGCTGTCAATAATACTTTAGTATCTTCTCCTAACGCTTTAGAAGGAGGAGATATTTTTACTGAAAATTATCTTAGAATTACCTTCCCGCTTGTCAACAATGAAATTCCTGATGATTTATTATTTGCCGAATTATCTACATCTGGTGTAGCACCAAAATACTTCAAAATTAAAGAAATTTTTGGTGCAAGTTTCGATGCGTTTGAAATTGGATATGAAGGTAAATCTTACGCTTCTATGAAACTAACTTTAGGAACTGAAGGTTCTTATTCAATCAAATCAGATTCTTCAAAATTTGTAACTGAATCATTTGGTTTTAGTCCTTATGAATCTTATGGTTTTCCAACTTCATTCAATTTAAATCTTCAAAATTCCAAAGACAAGTTAGCTCCTATTATTACTTTTATTCAACAATGTAATGGTGATATATTAATGGACGACGGGTTAGTGACTGATCTACCAAATGATGATGAAATAAGATCCAATTTAGCCGAAATCTATATGTTAGAATCTGAGAACTATGAATTTGCATTGAATTCGAATGGAAATGAGTTTATTCCAGGTCAGAATGCTTCCTTTAATTGGGAGCTTATAGTTATTGATAAATCGAAACCAGCTTCTGCTCTATTATTTGCTTCTGATATGGCAGGTAACGAATCAACTATGCTGATAAACTATGTTAATACAGAAATGGAAGCAACTTCTTCAAATCACTTTTTACAAAATCCTAAATTGAAGGAAATCTCATTTCAAGATACACTTAGAAATTTATCGAATAGCAAACCAATTTATTTAAGTCGAATTGAGCTAGCTAGCGAAAATAAAGACTTTAAGATAGTATCAATCGAGCCTAGTAATTGGGACATGAGTATGCCATTACTACCAAATTCTGAAGTATATGTAAATATCAAATTCGCTAAATTCAAAATTAGTAATACAGATATATACAGAGACACATTGTATGTAGGCCTGGGCTCAGAAAAAGATGGCAAAATAGTAGAATGCCAGTATTACCCAATTGCTAATTATAGCGTAACTGCTGATTATCCAAATTATAAACTAGAAAGAAGCAATTATTATGGTGAATTTACTCCATCATCGAAACCAATAAAACAACAAGGAACTATTAGTAATTTATCTGAGACATCTCCCTTGTATATTTCTAGATTAGAGTTAAAAGATGGGGGCAAAGGCTTTAGCTTGGGTGGGTTTTTACCTTTTGATTGGGATTTGTCTAAACCAATAGCTCACAATGAAGAAGTTTTAGTAGATATAATATTCAATCCTAAATCAGTTGAACAAGGAGAAGAAGATATTGAATTAACTGATTCATTAGGTATTGGTATATCAGTGATGAATGCTAATAATGAGTTAGAAGAATTAGAGTTCAGTTATAAAACAGAGCAGAAAGCTATA
>JAGXGG010000077.1 GCA_024636855.1 Ignavibacteriota bacterium
ATAAAAAGAATAGGAATTATGTCGAATTTAATGTCATTATTATGTGCGGATAGTAGAGGAAATCCATCTTGAAGGAAGATAGTTCGAGTTCCAACACCAAAAGAAAAACCTGAAGAACCTCTAATAGATACATTATCCTGATTAACTTCCACTCCTGGAACATATTGTAATGCGTAATCAATAGAAGTTATATTTCTAGTTGAAAACTCTTCACTTTTAATAATTGATACTGAGATAGGAACATTCTGGATTGACTCTGTTTTCTTATTAGCACTCACTATCAATTCATTTGTATGGTAAGTTTTTCTTTCTAATTTTATACTAAACAAATTAGTTGAATTTACTGATATAGTTTTCTTTTCATATCCAGCATAAACTATCTCCAATACTAGACTATCTTTAGAGCTCTTAATATAGAAATTACCTTTTCTATCTGTAATATCACCCAACAAAGTACCCAATACAGATACTCTAGCACCTATTATTGGCTCACTGTTTTCACTATCAATTATTACTCCTCTTATATCAGCAATAGCTGAAGTAATTGAAAGAAAAATAAATAAAAGTATAATCCTAAAAAGGTTGTGGTGGAAAATCATTCCAATCTACCTCTATGTCAATGTTTACTGTTTCACCGAAATTTAAATTTATTGTCCCTGGTACATTTTTATTGCTGGTATTATAAACCCCTACTATTCTTTGCGATGTTAAATCTGACTCATATTGCCAAGCAACTACTATATACATTAAATTTAATGGTAAATCGGAATAAATAAATTCAATATTTTTACTATTGATATTATAATCTGTAATTAAATCACTGATTGTAGCATTTCCGTTTGAAATCTCTTGCAATAAACTCTCTGAAGGTGGTAATTTGAAAGCAGCAACTCTTAAACCAATGACACTATCTTTCTTAGGCCAGTCATTGACGAAGCTAACCCTTACATTTAGTTTCGCAGTTTTGTCTTCACCGAGTGGCTCTAACCCTTTATCACAAGAAGAAAGAAATAATGATATTATTATAAATATTATAGTATTGTATTTTATCATAAAATAAATCTACTTAATTTCGTTTAAATTTTATATTTTTTTAATAAGTAAGGTATAATAATGAGTAAATTTAAGTTTTTAGTTTCCTTAGCTACATCAGCTTTGCTGTTTATTTCATGTGGTGAAGCTGAGCATAGTCATGATGATATGAGTCATGAAAAAGCTAATGAACAGGCTCAGATTCATTCGAAAGAAGCTAATATTGAATCTGCTTTAGTGATCTTGTATCCAACTGAAGGAAGTGAAGCTAATGGACAAGTTACTTTTACAAAGATGGAAGATGGAAGAATAAAAGTGAATGCTGAAGTTTATAATTTAGCTCCTGGTAAACACGGATTCCATGTGCATGAATTTGGAGATTGTTCTTCACCTGATGGTAAATCTGCAGGTGGTCATTTTTTCACTGACCATGATAATCACGGTGCACTAGAAGATAATATGACGCATGTTGGTGATTTGGGTAATCTAGAAGCTAATGCAGAAGGTATAGCAAAAGTTACTTTTATTACAGATAAACTTTCTTTATCAGGAATGAATAGCATCATAGGTCGTGGAGTTATTGTTCATGATGGTGAAGATGACACAAAGACACAGCCAACTGGTGGAGCAGGTGCAAGAGTGGCTTGTGGCGTAATAGGAATATCAAAATAATAAAATAGTATTTTATAAAAAGCACTACATTTTTAATTAAATGTAGTGCTTAATTTTTTTTTGTACGAGAGATGGGATTTGAACCCACACGACCTAAAGGTCACTGCCCCCTCAAGACAGCGCGTCTGCCAATTTCGCCACTCCCGTAAGGATTTTATTTATTAAGAAGCTTTTCTATTACTTCTACATTTACTTTCCATCTACCAAAATTATCTTCATCATATGGTCTAGAACCATGATAATCCGACCCACCTGTAGCAATTAACTTGTTTTCAATACACCAACGTCTCCAATACCTAATATGATGTTCATTATGTGAAGGATGAAGTACTTCTATACCATCAAGCCCACTTTTTATCATAAATCGCATTTCTTCTTTAGTCACATATTTATTTGGATGTGCAACTACAGTTTTTCCACCAGCTTCATGTACTAATTTAATAGCATCCACTATGTCAAATTTCTCTTTACCTTCGAACGCTGGTAAATTATCACCAATATAAACATCAAAAGCTTCTTTAAAGTTTTTAACATAACCACCTTCTAGCATTTCTTTAGCTATATGTGGTCTTGTTATAGAGGCACCTTTAGCTTTCTTTTTAATAATATCCATATCAAGATTTATATTATAATCAGCTAATTTACTAACAATTATCTCGGCTCTTTTCTCACGAGACTTCTGTAAGTTTTTAAGTTTATCATTAAGTTCTTCATGAAAAGGATCGATACCATATGAAAGGAGATGTATCTCCTTCTCTTCAACGTGAGTAGTTAATTCTACTCCACTTAGAAATTTGAAGTTATAATTTTCGATTAGAGTTAACCCTTCAACTACACCAGATAACGTATCATGATCAGTTATACTAAATCCAGAAAACCCTGCTTTTTTGGCCTTATCGAATAATTGCTTTACTGTTAAAACTCCATCAGAGTGCACAGTATGTGTATGTAAGTCTGCTTGTAAATTCATTATACTTCGTAGAATTTAGTTAAGCTTTCAATAATATTGGACGGAGATATTTCAATTTTCTCCCCAGTTTTTCTGAATTTTAACTCAACTTTATTTTCTTCTAATCCCCTATCACCTATTACTACTTGTACTGGTATACCTATTAAATCTGCATCTTTGAATTTAAAACCAGGTCTTTCTTTCCTATCGTCTAACAGTATTTCTAGACCGAGTTCTTCTAATTGGTCTTTTAATTCATTACATACTTTTTGAACTTGTTCTGACTTATCATATGCTAATCCGAGTATATGCACATGGAAAGGAGTTAATCCCTTATTCCATATTATACCATTCTCATCATGATTTTGCTCTATCACGCAAGCTAATACTCTTTCTACACCTATTCCATAACTACCCATGATCAAAGGTTTTTCTTTTCCATTCTCGTCAAGTATCTTTGCACCTAATGCTTCTGAGTATTTTGTACCTAATTTAAATATATGACCCAATTCTATTGCATTGACAACTTTAAGTGGATTTCCAGAAATAGTATCAGCTTCTCCAGCTAAAACTGTACGGAAATCTTCATATCCCTCGATTTTACAATCTCTTTCTATATCAATATTCTTAAAGTGTTGGCCATCTTCATTTGCTCCACTTATCAATCCATTTGCATCAAGTAATAATTTGTCTGCAAATACTTGAATTTGCTTTTTGATATTGATAGGACCTAATGAACCGGGATGTGCACCAAACACATCTAATATCTCATTTTCATCTGCTGGTCTAACTTGGTTAGTAGCAAAGTAAGATTGAACTTTAGACTCATTTAATTCATCTATTCCTCTCATTAAGATAAGTACAGGTTTTGAATCAATGATATAAACTACTGATTTAGCACATCTTTCAACAGGCAAATCAAATTGTTCAGATAATTCTTTTATAGTTTTTGCATTTGGGGTTGCAAATTTTTCTATTTCAGGACAATTATCAATTCTCCCAACTGGTTCAACTTTAGAAATAGCTACTTCAATATTTGAAGAGTATCCTGACTCATAGTTTACAGCACATGTATCTTCACCAAAAGGATTTTCAACCATAAACTCTTGTGATTTACTACCTCCCATTGCACCTGAAGAAGCACCTACTACAAAGAATTTTATACCACATCTATTAAATATCTTGTGATATGCTTCTGAATGTTTTTCGTAGCTAATATCAAGACCTTCTTCAGTAGCATCTAATGAATAAGAATCCTTCATTAAAAACTGACGACCTCTCATAACACCAGACTTTGGTCTTGGTTCATTTCTAAATTTATTCTGTATTTGATACCATATTTGTGGTACTTCTTTATAAGATTTGACGCTTTGAGACGCATGGTATGCTATTATTTCTTCATGGGTTGGTGCTAAGATTAGATTATCTCTATTCTTAATATGGAACATAACATCGCCCATAGCCTCTACCCTATTTGTTTGTTCCCATATTTCTTTAGGATTTAGAGCAGGTAATAAAAATTCTTGACCACCAATAGCATCCATTTCTTCTCTAAGTATATCTTGTACTTTCTTTAATACTTTATAGCCTAGAGGTAACCATGAGAATACGCCGGCGGCTATTTGCCTTATTAATCCAGCACGAAGCATCAACTGATGCGAAGGCATCTGTGCATCGTTTGGAATTTCCTTTAAAGTAGGAATAAAAAATTGACTTTGATACATTTTATCATTTTTTAATTTATCATAAAGCCAAATTTAAGAAATTAGAGTTTATGATTAATTATATTTATGTAATTATATCGGTAAGAGTTCTAAACATAAGATATTTGTTATCAGTTGATGTGGATTTTAATTCTTCATCCGCCTTGGAAAGTATTGAAATTGATCTTTCTACATCAGTCGGGGAATACTTACTTAATGAACGTGTATATTCATCTATAAAATAAGGGTTTACGCCAACTTTGCCAGCTAATTGAAACTTGTTAGTAGTTGCTTTTGTCTCATCTATTAACTTGAATAATGTAAGAAAGTATCTGGTTAAAGTTATTAAGATCAAAACTGACTGATTTGAGTGCATTAATAAATTATCAGTTATCCTTAACGAAGTATCTAAATCCCTGATCCCAACAGACTTTGTTAATTCGAAGACATTATTTTCTTTATTAATTCCTACTATCTCTTCAACATCATCTATTGTGATATGATTGTTATTTCCAAGATATACATTTAGTTTATCTAATTCACTATCAATTTCCCTAATCGAATTGCAGCTCAATGCTATGAGGTTGGCTGTTTGTATATCTATTTCTTTTTTATATTTCAACGCTCTTTTAACAACCCAATCTGGGATTTCATTATCATATAATTTGGGAAACTCTGTATATAATTCACTTTGTATTAAGAATTTCAAAACTTCAGGCAATTTTTCAATTTTTGATTTTGCAGATGAAGCTTTCTTTGAATTACTTAGTTCTTTTGATATCCCATTTAACCTATTAGGTACTCCAATAAAAAGTATTTTTGTACTTGGATTAGGATTATTTAGATAATTAACTAAACCTGGAAACGACTTTCGTTTATTTTTATACAATACATCGAAGTTATTGATTATAAGTAATTTCTGAGGCGAGATTAATGATAAATTGTTAGCATTATCTACAATTTCTTGTTCAGAAATAGAAGAACCTTCGAGTCTCTCTATTGAATTGGTATCTAATCCTTCGGATATCATCTTATTAGTAATATGATTAATTAACTCATCTACTAAAAATGTCTCTTCTCCAAATATTAAAAGAGAGTTTGGAATTTCATTCTGTTTGATATTATAAGGCATATTCTAGTCGTTATTGTCAGCTAACATTAATAATTTTTGAGGTATCTGATCCGATTCTACACATCTATAAAGTGCTTTCAGAGAATCATTGGCTACAACTTCACCCTTATTGGCTATTAATAATCCAGATGAACTATAATAACTTTCAGCAAATATCATCCCTGGTTTAACATTTGCAATGTGAATCCTCTTAACTAAGAACCCTTCTATTCTTTTACGTTCTGATTCAGCTAGTTTAATAAAGAGGTGTACTAATTCTGGATCAAATTTAATATTCTTCTGATCATCAATATATTCAAGAACACTATCAAATTTACGTTGAGTTTCTTGCAAATAATCCATAGCGTTTGATTTCTGCGATAAATCCGATATACTATCTAATTTCATTGACTTATGCATTGCATTATGATAGAAATCAACAATACTGATAATTCGAGCACCTACTTTTATTTGACTTTTTTGTTTTTTCTCTGGAAAGCCGGTACCATCAAAATTTTCATGGTGTTCATAAACTATATCTGCAACACCATACAATGCTTTATGATTATAAAGCATTTCTCTACCTATATCAACATGAAGCTTATATTGTTTCAATTCTCTAGAATTCATCTCTGGCATTGTTTTAAAAAGAGCTGTATCTCTAAAGCCAATTTTTCCAATGTCATGGAGTAAGCCAGCAGTTCTTACTTCAAAAGTATCTTCTTCATTTAAACTCATTAACTTAGCCATTTTCTCAGACATTTCTCCAACGTATCTAGAATGACTGTTTTCATAATATCTCTCAGTCAAATCAAGAGAAAATTGAAGTGTTTTGATGGTGTCAAAGATATTATTTGCAAGCTGAAATCCTAATTTTTCTATTTTATCTTCAAGTTCTTTCGTATTATTGCTCATATTTTTTTGTTTTCTTCGTCTATAACATTATAATCGGAAGTTAAGGAATATTATTTAGCTATTTAAGAAAGTAAAACTAATTGTGGAAATATAAGTTGGAGTTTAAAGATTATTACAAAGTTCTTGGAGTTGAAAAGACTGCAACACAGGACGAAATAAAAAAAGCTTACAGAAAGCTTGCTCAGAAGTATCATCCTGATATGAATCAAAATGACAAAGAGTCTGAAGAGAAATTCAAAGAGATTTCAGAAGCTTATGAAGTATTAAAAGATAAAGATAGAAGATCAAAATATGATAATCTAGGTAGTAGATATAACCAACATCAACAATCTGGTGGTGCTAATAGTGATTTTGATTGGTCAGATTGGTTTTCTGGACAGCAAGGTCAGCAACGCTCACAAGGTTATAGTAATGTAGGTGATGTTTTTGGAGGTCAGTCTGGTGGTGGTGTTTCTGATTTCTTTGAAAGAATATTTGGAGGTGGAACCAGAGGTTATAGTCAGAGAACTAGTAGACCTAGACCTCAGAAAGGTGCAGATTATAAAACAACTGTAACAATAACTTTAGAGGAAGCATACAATGGAACTTCGAAAAACCTAAAGATAAACAATGAAAAAATCAGTATTAATTTTAAACAAGGAATTGTAGATGGTCATGAATTGAAATTATCCGGTAAAGGGATGGCTGGTAAAAATGGTGGCCCCAGTGGTGATTTATATATAAAAGTAAATATAGTGTTACCTGATGGTACAGAAAGAAATGGTGATAATCTAACTATTGAAAAGCAAGTACCTATTACAAGTATGGTTCTCGGTGGTCAAGAAACAATTGAAATTTTAGGAAATAAAATCAGTTTTAATCTAAAAGAAGTTACGCCCTCAGGGAAAAAGTTGAAATTCAAAGGTTTAGGATTTAAAAATTATAAATCTTCTGATAGAGGCGATTTATTTGTGAAATTATACCCTCAACTTCCAACTAAACTAACAGCTAAGCAGAAGAAATTATATGAAAATTTGAAAGCACTAAGTTAATTACTTCACAAAAGCTAGTGCTTTTCCATTTTCACCATCCATATAGATTTTTAATTGTCCATTTCTTTTGAAATGCTCAACATTTATTAATCTTACTACATTCTCATATTTTTCAGCATCATCTACAAATTGTGATAAACTATTAGGAGTATCTTTGAAGAATTTTTCATTGAATATAGCGCCTTCCTCGTCTGGATAAAGAGGAAGATACTTAATATTTGCTTCAACTAAATCTTGGAAGAAATGAGTACCAAATGATAATTCAGGGACATAATCTTTATTCTTTCTAGCTACTTCTATAAGCATAGCAGTATTATTAATATCTGAGTAATTAACTGAAACACCCAGCTGAATATCTCCTTTACTTCCCCATCTTCCTGGACCAATTAATATAAACCTTCTCTTTGGTAGAGACTGGTTTAGTTGACTTATAATCTTACCAATGTTACGCATATCATCATCAGTCGACAGTGATGAATAACCCTCAGAAGTAACGTAAACCACAAAACCTATATCATCAAACATACCATTGTTTATATATTTATCACTACTGAATATTTTTGATTCCTCTGTTACATCAGGTGGTATATTTATTTGACTTTCTGCTCCAAATTGAGACTGAGGACGACATTGTAGTAAATAAAGTATCTCTCCATCTGATGCAAATTCAATATCAACAGGACTTTGATAAGCTTCTGAAAGTTCTTTCAAAATAGAATTCATTTTTTCGATAAATGTAGTATTCTTTACTAGTCCATTGAAAGTAATTACAGAGCTTTCCTTTGTGAAATCAACAAAAGAGCTAACTGGATCAACTAAAGTTTGACCTCTAACGAATGAAACAATTTTTTCAATACCAGGGTAATTACCATTACATTCTTTTATAACTTCTTCAAATTCAACTGATTCAAATTTACTTGTCTCAAGATTAATTACATCAACTTTATTCTGAGAATACCTGATAGTATCCTTGACAGTCTGATTGATTTTAATATCTGGTGCACCAGGTGAAATTAATTTTGGATAATCATCTATAGTTCTATCAACTGCCCTTGTTCCCAATCCTGCAACGATTCTAATAACTCCATCTTCTCTATTTATCCTGCTCGACCATCTAAATTCGTTGTGACTCATAGCAACGCCGGCATAAGCCGGTAAGAAATATTTACCTAATTTATTACCCACAACTTCTTGGATTAAAATTCCCATCTCTTCTCTAAAATCAAGAAGCTCTTTTTCTTTCCTATATTGAATAGGATCAGGTCCTAAAGTACTTGCATATACTTCTGCAATTGCATTTGTTAGCGCATTTAATCTATCTTCTTTTGTTCCTACATTTGAAATAAATAAGGACTTATATTTACCTGTAAATGCCGCTTCGAAGCTATCTTCTAAAAGAGATGATGATCTAATTACAATTGGTTTTCCTTCTAAATCATCTAAGATAATATTGAATGCATTAATAGCTTCAGGAGTAAATTTTGAATTTTTAAAGATATACTCGATGAATGAGAACTCTAAATTAATGTGTTCCAAGGTCTGATATTTAACGTAGTTAAATTCATCAAGTGCATTATAATTAATAAATTCTAGAATACCATCAGAAGTAAGAAACCAACTTTTTGGTGTTCTAACATTTTCTAAAATTGGAATTTTTTGTTTTTTTACATTTAGAATTTGTTCTGCAAGTATCATACCTGCACTTTTTCCACCAACTTTTCCATAGCCATAAGCGGGTCCCAAAAATCTTTCGAAGATTCTCTCTATAGCTATTAGTGTTATATAATGCTTAGCAATATTAATATATTTAAGATTTTCACTCAAAAACCTATATATTATTGCCACACGGACACCAACCCTTTCATCAACACTTGTAAATTCTTTACTACCACCATGCTGAAAATATGTCTTCAAAGCTTCTATTACATCAACTAAAGGAGCATGTCTCTTTTCTAACACTCTTGACAAATTTGATAATTTTTCTTTATGGAGCCATTGAGTAATCTGTTGAGTTAATTCATCATCTGGTATATATTTATCAGCTATATCAAATACTTTTTTTATAATCTCACGTGGTATAAGTGGATTTCCTTTGGGTTTTGGCCAATTGGGTCCAACTGCTTGTGAATGATTTTCATCTGAAAATGAAGGATTTAATTCCTCTATAAGAAAATAAATCTCAGGTATTTTCATTCTCTCTAAGTGTATTATCATCTTGCGGCATAACTTATATAATATAGAATTGTCTTGGTAAACAAGATGATCTAAAATTATCTTCCACTCAGGTTTGGTGGGTAATACTCTTTCTTTTTTCTCTTTCATATTAGTACTTCACTATTAAATAGACCTATTATTTTAAACATCTATTATCATTTCGTAAATTTGAGAATATATAATAAGAAAATTTAAGGAAAATATGAAAACTAGAATAGAAAAAGATACTATGGGTGAAATAGAAGTTCCTGCTGAAGCATATTATGGTGCCCAATCAGCTAGATCATTAATCCATTTTGACATTGGTATAGAGAGAATGCCTAGAGAATTAATAAGAGCGATGGGAATCCTTAAAAAAGGTGCTGCTCTAACTAACACTGAACTTGGATTAATGGATAAATCTAAATTAGATTTAATCAGTCAAGCAGCTGATGAAGTGATTTCAGGAGAATTAGATGCACATTTTCCACTTTCTATATGGCAGACTGGTTCTGGTACACAATCGAATATGAATTCGAATGAGGTTGTCGCTAATAGAGCTATAGAGATTGCTGGTGGTGAGCTAGGAAGTAAAGCGCCTATTCACCCCAATGATGATGTAAACAAGTCACAAAGCTCTAATGATACTTTTCCGACGGCTATGCACATTGCAGCGGCTGAGCAATTGAACAAATATTTACTCCCTGCTCTTGCAGAATTAAGAGTAACTTTAGATCATAAAGCAAATGATTTCAAAGATATTATAAAATCTGGAAGAACTCACTTAATGGATGCAACTCCATTGACTTTAGGTCAGGAATTTTCTGGTTACGTACAACAACTAGATAAAGCTATCGAAAGAATTAGCTTGGTATTACCCGGATTATACGAGCTATCGCTTGGGGGTACAGCAGTTGGAACAGGTCTAAACTCACATCCCGACTTTGCTGTGAAATCAGCAGAGAATATTGCGAAAATCACAGGGCTACCTTTCGTAACAGCTCCTAATAAATTTGAATCCTCATCAGCTCATGATGCAATAGTATTCGCACATGGTGCATTGAAAACTCTTGCTGCATCGTTGATGAAAATCGCAAATGATATCAGATGGATGGCATCAGGACCTCGCGTAGGACTAGGAGAAATATTTATTCCCGAAAACGAACCGGGTTCATCTATTATGCCAGGTAAAGTAAATCCAACTCAATCTGAAGCTATGACTATGGTAGCAGTTCAAGTTATGGGTAATGATGCCGCTATTAATTTCGCTGGAAGTCAAGGTAACTTTGAGCTTAATGTTTTCAAGCCAGTAATGATATATAATTTCTTACAGAGTACTAGACTATTAGCTGATACATGTAGAATGTTCAATGTTCACTGTGCAGTTGGGATTGAGCCGAATATAGAAAAGCTAAATGAAAATGTAAATAAATCCTTGATGTTAGTTACTGCTTTAAATCCACATATAGGTTATGACAAAGCAGCGAAAATAGCTAAGAATGCACATCAAAAAGGAATAACTCTTAAGGAATCTGCTCTTGAGTTAGAAATACTAACAAGTGAAGAATTCGACAAATATGTAAGACCTGAAGATATGTTATCTCCAAGTATTTAATTGAAAAACTAATTTAATTTATGCCCGCATAATAGCGGGCTTTTTTTATGCAAATACATTATAATCATATTTTAAAGAAGTATAATACATTTGGTATAGATGCCAAATGTAATAGACTATTCTTTCTCGAATCGGAAGAGGATATAGTAGATTATTTTAGAAATCACTGTAATGGGAGTCTATTTTTATTATTAGGTGGTGGCTCTAATCTATTAATCAAGAATGATATAGATTACGATGTGTTGAAACCAGATTTATTTGGAATTAACCTAATTGAAGAAGACAAAGAGACTGTTACATTGGAAGTAATGGCTGGTCAAAATTGGCACAAATTCGTAGAGTATTGTGTTATGAATAATTACTATGGATTTGAGAATTTAGCTTTAATACCTGGTAACGTTGGCACTGCTCCTATTCAGAATATAGGAGCTTATGGAGTTGAACAAGAACAGAATTTTGTTAGTTTACGTGGGTATAATATTGAATCTAAGCAATTTGAAACTTACTCAAAAGAGCAATGTGAATTTGGATATAGAAACTCAATTTTCAAGTCCAAGCTAAAAGGAAAGTTCATAATCACTTCTGTGACATACAAATTAAACAAAAATGATAACCCAAATCTCAGCTATACTGAATTAGAGAATTACCTTACACAAAGAAAGTTAGAAAAAACAGCTAAAAATGTATTCGATGCAGTAATTGATATAAGATCTAATAAACTACCCTCCCCTAGTCAACTTGGTAGTTCAGGTTCTTTTTTCAAAAACCCAATTATCACTCAAACGGAATTTGATAGAATCTCATCTGAGTTTACAGATTTACGGGGTTTCCCTCAAAATGATGGAAGTACAAAAATATCTGCTGGTTGGCTAATAGAGAAAGCTGGACTTAAGGGATACCGTATTGGTGATGCAGCTGTTTATGACAAACACGCTCTTATATTAGTAAACTACGGAAACGCTACTGGTGATGATATATGGCAAATGGCTGAATATGTAATAAAAACTGTATTCGATAAATTCGGAGTTAGACTCGAACCAGAAGTAAATGTGGTGGAATAATAATTATTCCCATGGCCCTTCTCGTGTTACATTTTCAAATCTATTTCCATCTAAACGATATAAGCCTAACAAGCCTCCACACCATATTCTCCCCTTACTATCCTCAAATATAGTCATTATTCCATTGCTTAATAATCCATCTTTCTTTGAATAATTAGTTAATGAATTTCCATCATATTTATATATTCCTTCATGCTTTACTGATAACCAAATATTTCCCTTACTATCTTCTAGTATATCCCAAACTTCTTTATCATTAAATACATTTAATACTTCAATATTTATAAATTTAGTTCCATCGTAAACACAGAATCCATTTCGTGAAGTACCAAACCATAAATTACCATTTCTATCTTCTAGTATTTTATTTACAAAGTTACTACAAAGACCATCTATTTCGGAAATATTTGTCAGACTTTCACCATCATATTTGTATGCCCCACCATTTGTTCCCAACCAAATATTCTGCTTACTATCCTTATAAATACTATGTATTATTTTAGTACTTGTTATTCCTTTAGTTGAATCTTTAGGGGATTCTGGAACTTCAAAACTTGTGAACTTTTGTCCATCAAAAAGACTAATACCATAAGTTGTACCTACCCATATTACTCCATTTTTATCAACACCTATTTTCCATACATCATCACTTACTAATCCGTCACTTTCATTGTAATTTGTAAATATCTGACCATCGTATTTACTTAAACCTCCCGTATGACCAAACCATAAATTACCTTTCTCATCTTCAGCAATTTCCTTTATTGTAACTCCTTGAGCAAACTGATTCTTAATTTCATCGAAAAATTCTAGTTTATTTCCGTCATATCGATATGAACCATCTTCTGTACCAAACCACAAATTACCTTTACTATCTTCAAATATATCCCTAACAACCCCACCAACTTGTTTTTCTATGAAAGGGTTTGGGCGAATATGCGGTCTTTCAATCCAGTATGAGTCCGGTAATTCAGTAGTGGAGCTATTTTGAGAGTAAGCACTATTTGATAAAATCAAACTTAAAGCAAAAAATAAGATGAGTCTAGAATAGATATTATTCGAATTGGTAAAGTAAAATTTAATGCTATCCTCATAATTAATCGTTAAGTTTCTTTATTACGAGATAGTTTTAATATAGTTTTCTAGAAATAAAAAAACCGACCACATCATCTGCAATCGGTTTTAGTTTTCTTTTTTTATTATGTAAATTCGATTAAACAACCACATCAGCTTCTTCTAGAAACAGACTAGATATTCTTTCAGCATTCAATCCAGAGAAAATATCATTGATATTTTTTACCAAATCATCCGTATTTATTTCTGATAATACTTTTTGGGCATCTTGCATTGTCTCAACAGCTGGAGCAGAATTGTAACTAAGTGGCGAAGAATCTTCATTGGATTGAATACTATTCTCCAATTTATTAAGACCACTTTTCAGAATCTCAGAAGACCAATCTGCTTTGTCAAGAGATTTATTAGTACTTGATGTACTCGTATCATCGGATTTTACTAGTGTTTTCACTAGAAATGGATCATACTTGACATTTGCTTCAGTAGTTATTTTAGTTATTTTCATTTCTTTGCTCCAGAGATTAATTTGTTTTGCTATATCTCATAGTAGCAAATCCGTGCCAATTACTTCAGAATGTTTTCCACTTTAGCTTTTGCCAATTGTTTATGCTCGTCTTTTATATAGACTATGACCGTAGCTAAAGCAGCTGCCAAAACAGATAAATCATCTGTGTATCCAGCAACAGGAATCACGTCGGGTATAGCATCAAGAGGGAAAACAAAATACCCCAAAGCACCAAATATAACTGACTTTGCCCATTTGGGAGTTGCTTCATCTTTAGCAGAATAATAGAGAACTAGTGCTTTCTCTATTAAGCCAACTCCAGTTAGTTTTACTGCTTTGAATAGCTTTTTCCAGAATTTATTTTCACTATACTGGTCTTCATATATAGTTATATTACTCAAATTTGCTCACATTATTAGTTATTTTTAGTTGTTTGTTTTAATTTACAAACTTATTTTTGATATAAAAATTGATAGTATATGACGAGAAGTTATATTAGCATTTTTATTATAATTCTCTTTAGCAGCATTTATAATACCAACTCACAAACTACTATAGATACGAATGCACTGAAGCCAAAGTTCGGTGTGTATGGTCAATATGGTTTAGCATTTCATTTTGCAGACTTTGCTAAGCTTCCAAACACACAAAGCTGTTGTGGTGGTTTTTCAACTGAAATAGGCCCAACATTTGGTGGTGGTCTAGTCGTGGATATACCTTTAGACTATGATTATATAATTGATTTGAGAGCTGGTTTTAGCCAAGTGACTGGTAATTTCTATTCTGAGATTAACACTGATGTATTAGTAGATGGAAATTTGCAACAAGGGGTATTCTCTTATAATTTGAATTCTACATTATCTAAAATAGATTTTGATGCTTTGCTTTCTTATAGAATCGCAGAAAATATATTCTTGAATGGAGGTCCTAGTTTTGGATTGCTTCTTTCTTCACAATATAAGCAATGGGAGCAAATAGAGCAACCATCTGACAGAGGCGTCTTCCCAGGTGAAGGACGTGTTAGAAACCAATACGAAGGTGAAATTCAGAACTTAAGTAGTTTGATTTTTGGATTGACAGTGGGTATTGATTATCAACTTCCTCTAAATAAAAAAAATTCACTATTTATAGTACCGGGATTATATTACTCCCACAAATTCAATAATATTGTTAGTGATTTGGCTTGGAATATTGGTGAGCTAAAAGCTGGCGTTGCTCTAAAATACAGAACTCCTCCTGCGCCACCACCACCACCACCACCTCCGGCTAACCCAATAATGCCAGATTCTCTTCCATTACCTATCAATCCTCCTGCATTAAATGTATTTGTGGATGCAGTAGCTGTAGATTCAAATGGAAGAATAAATAAAGAACCTCAAGTTCAAATAGAAGACTTCGTATCAATAAATATGAGACCTTTGCTTAATTATGTTTTCTTTGATGATAGTTCTTCAACTATACCTCGAAGATATAATCAGTTAACAAAGAATGAAGCTACGTCATTTGATACAGACAATTTGAAGGGTAAAAATGCTATTGAGACTTACTATGATGTTATGAATATTGTAGGTAACAGAATGAAACAAAACTTAAGTGCAAAAATCACTTTAGTTGGTTGTAACTCTAATATTGGTTCGGAAGAAGATAATAAAGCACTTTCAAATGATAGAGCAATCTCAGTGAAGAATTACCTCACTAATGTATGGGGTATTGAACCGAATAGAATCGATGTTCAAGCAAGAAATTTACCAGTAGAAGCTTCTAAATCAGATACACTACCAGGGCAAGAAGAAAACAGAAGAGTAGAAATATTATCGAGTGACGAGTCCATAATCAAATCTGTTATGACTACAGATACTCTAAGAGTACTTTCTGATACAGATATTAAGTTCTTAGCTGATGTAGATTCTGAAGTTGGGATAAATGAATGGGTATTTGAAGCAAAACAAGATAATAATATTCTGTTCCAAAAAATAGGGAATGGTCAACCAGATCCTGAATTACTTTGGGATTTGAGAAATGATAAGAAGAATATGCCCCGTTCTGCTTCTCCTATAGAATATAAATTATCTGTTATGGATTCAGTAGGACAGAGAGGTTTTGCTGAAAAGATACTACCTATCAACAAACTGACAGTTAATACTAAAAGAGAAAACAGAACAGATGACAAAGAATTCGAGTATTATAGTTTAATACTATTCTCTTATGGTAAATCTAGTTTAGAGCAAGAACATAGAGAAGTAGTTGACTTTGTAAAAAATAGAATCACTGACAAAGCAAAAGTATATGTTTATGGTTACTCAGATAGTATGGGTGAAGAAGACATAAATAAGAAAATATCAGAGAGAAGAGCAAAATCTGTTGCAAATAGACTAAGGCTACGTGATGCTGAGGTCAAAGGTCTTGGTGAAGAATCGCTGCTATATGATAATGATTTACCTGAAGGTAGATTCTATTGCCGTACTGTCCAAATAACTGTGGAAACCCCTGTAAAAGATAAATAATTGCATATGGCGAAAGCAAAGAAAAAACTAACAGAACAGCAAAAGTACATACTATGGATGATGGCTTTTGCTGTTTTTACTATTATACTTTGGCGTATCCCATTTGGAATGTTGATCCTCTACCCTTTCACTATTCTATCGACATGGTTCCACGAGATGGCTCATGGTATAATGGCACTCATATTAGGTGGAAACTTCCACCAATTAGAAATCTATGCAGATGGCTCAGGTTTGGCAATGTGGAGTGGTAATTTGTTTTTAGGTAATGTCGGCAAATCAATTGTTGCAGCAGCCGGGCCATTAGGACCAACAGCCGCAGGTGCAATCCTTATTATCCTTTCTAAGAAAGAAAAGCATATTAAGAAAATATTATATACGTTCAGCGGTATTTTAGCATTTTCAGTTGTTTATTGGATTCGATCTATTTACGGAATTCCTGTTATACTCACTTTCGCAGTTCTTATATTCTTCGCTGCATTAAAAATGCAAACAAAAAACCAAAAGCTACTGTTGATATTCATTGGAATTCAAGCTTTTCTTAGTATATATCTAAGTATTGGTTATTTAATGACTCAAGAAGCTTTCATTGACAATGATTTCCATATTTCTGATACAGGAGTAATTGCTCAAAATCTCTTCTTCCCTTACTGGATTTGGGGTGGAATTATCATCTTCATTTCAATCTTTACAATAATTCAATCTATTATGTATGTTTATAAGAAGTGAAATAGAATTGATTATACCCTAAGTAAGCAACGAAATCCTCGAGCAGCATAATATGAGTCTGCCCCATTGTGATATATGAAAATTGTTCCGAATCGATAATCAGCAAATATAGCACCACCTAAATCTCTAATTTTATCTGGAGTTTTTATCCAACTTGATGTTTTAGTATCAAATTCTCCTAGTTTTTGGAGTTCTCTGTATTGGTTTTCATCTAGAATCTCAACACCCATATCTGCTGCCATATTCATAGCACTATTCTCTGGTGGGAATTTCTTACGTGCTTCTAATGCTTTATGGTCATAACAGACACTTCTGCGACCTTTTGGGCTTTCAGCTGAACAATCGAAGAATATATATTCGTTAGATTTTTTTTCATACTCTACTACATCTGGTTCACCACCAGAAAGCTCCATTTCGTTCAAAGACCAAATTTTATCTTGGTCTGATTCTAACTTAGTTTGAATATCAATCCATTTAAGACTTTTATGACGACTCATATTATTCTCAAATCGTACTTTTAGAATACTAAGTAGTTCTAATTCAATTTCTTTTGATAAACTCTTTTTCAATTTTTTCAATATTTATATTCTTAATAACCTTCAAATATAAGATTAATTTGAATATTTCTTATAATATAAAACTACTTACTTTTTCTAATTCTCATATTACTTTATTATATTATGGACTTTTGGTAAGCAATAATTGGAAATAATTAATGAAACTTAATAATCGACTTATAATAATATTATTAATAATAACAGTAAGTATATCTTATTCTAAAAGAGCAATCAATTTTGAGGATATATTGAAGTTCAAGAATTTAACCTCTCCAAACTTAACAGATAACGGGAGTTGGTTGACTTATAGATTAGATAAACAAAGAGGGAATAATATCTATGTTTTACAATCACTTGAGTCAGACAAGAAAATTGAAATTGAAAAAGGAAGCTATTCTCAGTATTCACAGAATACTACTTGGTTCGCAGTTAAAACTGAAGTTGATGTATTAAAACAGCTGAATCCACAAAAATATAAAGAGGAGAAGTCAGATTTAGAAATAATCAATACTACATCTGATTATCGCAAATCAATAGATGATGTTTCTAGTTTTAAATTAGCAAAAAATGGGAAATGGCTTGCATACACAAAAGATTATGATAAAAAAGATAAGTTAAAAGGCAAGAAACTATTATTAAGACATTTGAATAGTGAAACTGAAATACCTATTCAAAATGTTATAGAATATACACTTGATTCACTTGGTAACAATTTATTCTATTCTACTATTATTGACAATGGTTTGAATGGCTTCTATACAAGAAATTTGAATGAAGAATTCATACCTGAAATAGAAATTGATTCTGACTCTAATTCAAAATTCTCAAACATAAATTGGTATGAAAGCTCTTCAAAACTCTTTTATTTGAAAGGTAAGTTGTTAAAAGATGAGAATACTAAAGATAATTCTATAAACGTATATGATTATACATCCGAAACAGTAAAAATAATTGCTGATACTTCTTCTCGATCTGGTTACTATATACCTGAGAAAAATGAGTTTCGAATTTCAGATGATAATCAACGTATTTGGTTTGGGTATAAACCTCTCAGTGAATGGTATGGAGATGAAAAAGATTCTACTGAGATTACAGAGGATAATTTATACGATACAGATCTAATCCTTGATGAAACTCAACTATATTTGTGGCACCCAAAAGACCCTGAGATAATACCTTTCCAGCAAACAAATTGGAATAGAACTAAGGATGATGTCTATTTTTCTTATTATGACTTTAAGAAAGACAAAATAGTTTACTTGACAGATAGTACCAATACTGGGGTATATTTCGATGACAACCCCAATTATACGATACAATTAGATAATGAGCCATATAAGAAATTAATGACATATAGTGGATGGTATTACGACTTATATAAAATCAATTTAAAAGATGGGAATAGAACTTTAATTGAAAAAAAGATAGAAGAAAGACCTCAATTATCTCCAGATGGCCGTTTTACTGTTTTCTTCAAAGAAAAGAAATGGTATTCTTATAATAATGAGAATAATAAGACATTGGTCTTAAATGAAAATTTATCTATTCCATTCTATGATGTTCTAGATGATCACCCCAAAGAACCAGGTTCTTATGGAGTAAAGGGTTGGATAGGGAAAGACCAAAAGGTTTTAATTGGAGACCAGTTTGATATATGGGAATTTGATTTATCTAATGGAAGTAGTCGATTGTTGACAAAAGGAATTGGTCGTAAAAATGAAAAATCGATAAGTATTATTAATACTGATAAGAAAAAGAAATGGTTTGGCTCATCAGATAAAATTATGGTCTCTGTCAATGGACTTAAATCAAAACAAACACAGCTAGGTATACTTGACTTAATTACTGGTGAAGTTGATATTAGAACTTACGGTGATTATATTTATAGTTATAAAGGAAAGTCTGAAAATGCTGATAAAATAATAATTTCAAAAGAAGGGTTTAACACATATCCAGATATTTGGCTAACTGATTCTAAACTTAGTAAATTAGAGAGAGTGACAAACGAGCAAAAACAAGTAGATGAATTTCTTTGGGGAACGTCACACCTTGTTGATTTTGTTACTGAGTTTGGAGATACTTTACAGGGATATTATGCACTCCCAGATAATTATGAAAAAGGAAAGAAGTATCCAGTTTTTGTATATTTCTATGAAAGATTCTCAGATAGGAAGAATGAATTCAATATGCCAAAAATTAATCATAGACCACCTTATTCTCTTTATCTTGGTTCAGAATATGTAATGTTCTTCCCAGATGTTAAGTTTTATGATGGTAATCCTGGTAAATCTGCAGAAGCAGCTCTTATAGCAGGATGTGATAAATTAGTTGAAATGGGAATAGCAGACCCTAAAAGAATAGTAATGCATGGACATAGCTGGTCTGGATATGAAAGCGCTTGGATAGTAACTCAGACTGATTATTTTGCTGCTTGTGTATCTGGTGCACCAGTATCGAATATGACTTCTGCGTACTCAGGTATTAGGTTAGGTTCAGGATTAGCCAGACAA
>JAGXGG010000078.1 GCA_024636855.1 Ignavibacteriota bacterium
ATCGTAAATGTCAGTAATGCTATTACTAAAATTTTCTTCACACCTAACTCCTAAATAATTTCAATTATTAAAATATAATATTCGAAAAATAGTAAACTATGTTCGTTAATTCAAAAAACAATCCCTTTACCATTAAAACCATAAAAAAAGGCAAGAACACCGTCATCGCCTCCTAGTGGATTGCTCTCACTTACTAGTTAATCATTATCAGCTTGTTATTCTTGTTCTAATACTACATCATAACTGTAATAGAACAGTAATAATAAATTATTACGAGCACAATCATCTTGTATTCTTATAAGTTTAAGGCCATTATCTCTAAATTCAAACTTATATCCCCCTTTAAAATCCCCACAAGCATTATTTGTAATAGTCAAGATTTCATCAGATATAGTATATGTACCTTTTTCATTAACAGTGAACTCGCTTGATGGATCTACAGATAGATTAAAAGTTCCATCGCTATTAAAGTCAAGAATTAATAAAGCTGTTGATGACTTTCCTTCCTCGTCAACACGAGTAAAATAAGATTTCCACTTACCTACAAGTTCTGATTCTATAGGTGCGGTAGCATCATCGCTACACCCGAATGCAAAAATCAACATTACTATCACTAAAATCTTTTTCATACTCTTCTCCTTATTATTATAAAAGGCAAGAACACCGTCCTCGCCTCCTAGTGGATTGCTTGCGCTTATTAGTTCATGTTTCTATTTCAATATTGTCTCTGTATACTTCTCATAAAAGCCGACTAAGTATTCTCTTGCTTCACATTCGTCTTCTTTTAAGATAAATTCGACACCATTATTTTTAAACTCGAATCTATATTTCCCTTTGATGATTTCGCATTGACCACTAACTATCTCAATCTCATTACCATCAATGCTATAACTTCCCTCATCTAGTATCTTTGGCTCAAAAATAACATCAACTGATAGAGTAAACTTTCCATCATTTGTAAATTCAACTACTAATAAAGATTGATTAATTTCCCTTTCCTTACTCTCATCTTTACTCCACTTACCAACTATCGTATTTTCGCTCGGCTCGGTCTCGTCATCGCTATATCCGAATGCAAAAATCAACATTACTATCACTAAAATCTTTTTCATACTCTTCTCCTTGTTATTATAGATCACTAGAACACCGTCCTCGCCTCCTAGTGGATTGCTTTCGCTCTCTAGTTACTCTATATACTTCTCAAAAAAGCCAGGCATAACTTCATTTCTATTGCATTCATCCTCAACCAAAACAAATTCTATACCTTCATTCTTTCTCTCAAAACTATATTTACCTTCTTGATCTTTACATTTTGGATCATTCATGATTATTATATTACTTGAAATTAAGTAAGTTCCATTAACTACTATTTCTTGTTCTTCTTCTAATTCAATCGAAGTCGTATATTTGCCATCCTGAGTAAATTCGATAACAAATATTCTCTCTTCAATTTCTTTCATCCACTTACCTATAACAGTTCCTTCTTCAGGACCTGTAGAATCGCTACACCCGAATGCAAAAATCAACATTAGTATCACTAAAACTTTTTTCATACTCTTCTCCTTGTTAATATAAATCACTAGAATACCGTCCTCGCCTCCTAGTGGATTGCTTTCGCTTTGTTATTTCTCTATCTCGGCATCAAAATTATAATAAAAATCAGATAGTATATGATTTCTCTCACAGTCATCTTCTTTAAGTTTAATCTCAAAACCATTATCATCAAATAATACTTCATATTTACCTTCAATACCTAGACATTCGTTGTTTAAAATAGTCAATTCATTATTTGAAATAGTATATGTACCACTATCATTAAGAAGATCAAGCTCTTCATCCTCATGATAAAATGAATATGTACCATTATTATTAAACTCTAGTACTCTATAAGTATTTACGAGAGTTCCATCTTCTAATGCTAATATAAATAATTCACTTTTCCACTTCCCGACTATCGTATTCTCACTCGGCTCGGTCGCATCATCGCTACACCCGAATGCAAAAATCAACATTACTATCACTAAAACCTTTTTCATACTCTTCTCCTTATTATTATAAAAGGCAAGAACACCGTCATCGCCTCCTAGTGGATTGCTTTCACTATATCATTTATCTATCTCGGCATCAAAATCATAATAAAAATCAGATATAAAATGGTTTCTGTTGCAATCATCCTCTATTATCATGAATTCTACACCATTATCTTTAAACTTAATCTTATATGTTCCTTCTATGTTCTCACATTTATTATTTACAACTGTTAGTATATCATCTGAAATTGTATATTTTCCTTCATCTTGATATATAAATTTTTCAGGTATCTCTTCACCAGGTAACTCTTCAAATGATATTTTATAGTTGCCTATATTATCAAAATCAAGAATAACTATGCCTGGATAAGTTTGACTATTTTCTTCAGCAAATGTTATAAAAGTCTTCCACTTCCCAACGATCGAATCCTCATTTGGCTCTGGATTAGTCCCATCATCACTACACCCAAAAGCAAAAATCAACATTACTATCACTAAAACCTTTTTCATTTACTTCTCCTGATAATTTATAAATTTTAAGATTCAATATAAGAAATCTAGCTAATAAATTCCACTTTCATAAAGTAAGTTAAGCCATTTATATATGAAATATGTAGGTATTATTAATTAAATTTTTGTCAAGTTTTCAAATAAAATTTCATATTATTTGATTAATTAGTAACTTACTATTTATTATTAATATCATATTACGAGGACCAATATGACTCAACACTTGCTAACTGAATTTCGTGTAGCCACTTTGCCCACTAGAAACTCCTTTACGCCAACTAGAATAGCCTTTTCGGCGGGGGAATTATGAAAGTAACAATTACTGAAAGATTATCATATTTAGAACAAATTAAGTTAATTAAAAAAGATTCCTTTAATGAATCCATGTATGAGAAGTCTAGTTTATTTAATAAATTTATAAATGATGATATAAATGATTCAGGTATTTATACAAATAATCTTCAAGAATATCTTCGAATATTTACATACTTAAGAGTCTTTTCAAAAAAAAATGGTCAAACTATTGAAAATATATCTAAATCATTAGAAGATGAACACCTAATGCTAGAATTAAAAAAGGAAGCTAATGATTTGAAATTAAAGTATAAAGAGTTATATTTAATTGAAATTGATGAAGAGGATGCTAAAAAATTCGAAATGGAAATGGATGAATTTAGTTACTATAACTTTGAAGAAGATACTATATTTACAATTAAGAATCTGATTGAACAATTAATAGGTGAAATAAATAAATCAGAAGAGTTGACAGAAAGATTTAAAAAAGATTTTATAGAGAAACTGAATAAAATTTATAAAGATATAGATAATAATGTAAATGAGATTGGTGCTTTTTGGTCATTAATGGCTGATGCACAATATATATATTATAGCGTTGTACTAAACAAAACAGAAATACTAAAAAAATTAACTAAAATAATTAAACTAGGTATTAGAACACAACAAACAGTTCAAGAACTAAATGGCGAGTCTATAATAAATTTATTAAATGAATTTGAAGATTAATAAATAGACACCGAAAACCCTCCACTAGTGAGCGATTAGGGTCAGCCATGCCTTTGGCTTGGTAAACAAAGGAGCGAGCACTACGTTTTAGTCAGCGGCACTTCGACTCCGCTCAGTGACCGTAGTGGGCGAGTGGAGTGACGGCGTTAGCTAGGATCCAATTTAAAATAAATAAAACCATAATATGTCATATATATAACAATATTAACTCAACATGATAGATATAGGATTAATAATTATATGTTAAATCAATTAGATGATAGTTTGAAAGTTCGTAGAGCGGACATAAATGATATACAGCCAATCTATGATTTTCTATGTGAGTTAGTAGATGAGGATTTTGATTCCTATAAATTTAGTAGGGCTTTCATGATGAATATTGTTAAACCAAATAATGTATATCTAGTAGCCGAATACCAATCAAAAGTAGTGGGTTTTCTAAGTTTTAGCTCGCGTTTGGTTCTGCAACTTGGCGGAGAAAAAGTAGGCAAGATACTAGATTTGTATGTGCAACCCGAGATGAGAAAAAAGGGTGTTGGTAAGCTATTATTAGATAATATAAAGATGCAATGTAGGAGTTTAAAAGTAGTTCAGTTAGAGCTAACATCTGATGTAGCCCGAATAGAATCGCATAAATTCTACTTAAGGGAAGATTTTGTTGAGAACCAAAAGAAATTCGTACATAAAATAGACCAAAATGAAAACGAAAACCCTCCACTAGGTAGCGAACACTTCGACTCGGCTCATTGACCAGGTCGGCGAGGGGGCGATAGGTACATATGGATTTAGATATTTAGTAAATAGGTTAAGAGGTCAGCGAGTATGGATATGAATTTGATAATACTATTAATTATTTCCCTTTTTATAAGTTTGGGATTAATTTATTGGGACTTAAAAAGAAATAAAAAGAAGAAGGTTAAAAAATAGAAGGTATTGAATGTTATTTAAAAAAGATAGAAAACCCTCCACTAGTGTGCGGAATTGGTCGGCGAGGGAGCGAAGTTGGTATCCGAGTGAGATTACCACGTCGCTACGCTCCTCGTAATGACATTTATTAGGGCGAAAGTCCTCTTCTTAAAAGATATAAACCAGTGCTAGCTTCGCGTTTATATGGTCTAGCGATAGCTGAGCACCATCTCTGGATTCCATGAATATAATATTATAATCCAAAGATATATCTACAGCAAAGTTTTGCCCGAAAGGGGAGCGAGCTTTGATATTAGGGATTATCCCGAAGCCATTAGTTGCGTATTTATTTCTAAGTCTGTAGCGTCGCTGATTTGTTGTGTACTGTATATCATCAACTATATACTCACCATAGATATATGCAACCCCAATACCAGCATATATTTCCAGTTCATTCATTTCTCCGAGCTTATTCTGAAAATTTAGTATCAGTGGATAAATATCGTATCTATACTCTCTATCTATTTGTGAGATTTCTGGTCTTGGAAAGTAGGCTAGGTAGTTAGCTGTTAATCCTATTAGGTAATCTTCGTTGATATTATAGTTAAAACCAACACCAAAGTTGAATCCGTTATCCCAGAAGATGGATTTTTAGTGAGTGATTATACTATACCCACCATTGACAGCAAATTCTAGAGTTCTATTATTGTCAGGATAAGGGTCGTAATCATCCGCTTGCAAGTGATTGGGTATTGCTAGTAATAGTAAGAAGTACGCTAGGTTCAGAATGATGTTTTTTTTCATAATTATTCAATGATTCAGTGAAAGTTGAGTACAAAGTTAATATTATTTGAATAAGTCTTCAAGAAGATATTAATATTGTCGAATTAGTTGCTTGATGTTATTAGAAATTAAACGAGATAATCCTTATTTTAGTAGGAATTAGAAAATAAAAAATGCTATAAAAGATGACTCAAATGCAAGAAATACAAGTTTATAAGCCTAAACATCATATTCGTATAGTAACAGCAGCCTCGCTTTTCGATGGACATGACGTAGCTATCAACATAATGCGAAGAATTTTGCAATCTACTGGTGCCGAAGTGATCCATTTAGGACACAATCGTAGTGTTGCAGAAATCGTAGATTGTGCTATACAAGAAGATGCTCAGGGAATCGCCCTAACTTCTTATCAAGGGGGACATACTGAATACTTGAAGTATATGTATGACCTAATAAAAGAACGTGGTGCTAATATAAAAATATTTGCTGGTGGTGGTGGGACTATACTTCCTGAGGAAATAGATGAGCTACAGGCTTATGGTATAGACCGAGTTTACTCACCAGACGATGGCCGTTCTATGGGTTTACAGGGAATGATAAATGATGTTATGACTGGATGTGATTTTTCTACTCTTAAATCTAAAAATGAAAATGTTGAAGAGGTGATTAATGAATCATTAGAGAGTCTGACTCCATCTAACTCGAAGGCAATAGGTAAGTTAATAACGACAGCTGAGAATTACAATGAAGATTATGAGAAAATACAAGATAAAGTATTAGCAAAGATTTCTAGAACTATTCCAATCCTAGGTATCACCGGGACTGGTGGAGCAGGTAAGTCTTCATTAATTGATGAGCTTGTCAGACGCTTCTTAATGGATTTCGATGATAAATCAATAGCAGTTATATCAATCGACCCGTCTAAGAGAAAGACTGGTGGTGCACTATTGGGTGATAGAATTAGGATGAATTCTATTGACAGTGATAGAGTTTATATGCGTTCATTAGCTACTAGACAATCTAATCTAGCGATGAGCAAACACGTTCAGCATGCGATTGATATATGTAAAGCAGCTAATTTTGATATGATAATCGTTGAGACATCTGGTATAGGTCAATCAGATACTGAGATTGTAGAGCATTCTGATGCTTCTATGTATGTTATGACTGCGGAATATGGAGCCGCAACTCAGTTAGAGAAAATAGATATGCTTGATTTTGCTGATGTTATAGCTATCAATAAGTTTGATAAGCGTGGTTCTCAAGATGCACTTAGAGATGTAAAAAAGCAATTCAAAAGAAATCATTTGCTTTTTGATACTCCAGATGAGAAGATTCCAGTATTTGGTACGATTGCTTCACAATTCAATGACCCAGGTACAAACGTTCTTTACAAGAATTTGATAGATACTTTAGTTGCTAAAACAGGTGTTGAACATCTAACAAGTACTTTTGAAATATCAGAAGAAATGTCGAAAAAAATATTCATTATTCCTCCTGATAGAGTTCGTTATTTATCTGAAATAAAAGAGAGTAGTGCACAATATGATGAATTTATTGAAAAGCAAAGCACAATAGCAAGAAAAATGTATCAGCTAAGAGGAACAATTGATATTATCAACGAGTCTATCGGCGAAAAGAAAATCAAGGTTGAAGAAGAAGACGGTGTAGTAACAGCAATAGAAACTAAAAAAGAAGCACCTGGTTATCTGAATGAGCTGTTAAATGAATTCAAAAAGCTAAGTGCTCAATTAGACCCAGAATGCAAGAAAACTATAGACGATTGGGAAAAAACAGTTGCTAGATACAAAGCAGATAAATACCAATTTAAGGTAAGAGATAAGATAATTGAGCAGGACTTATATACTGTTTCGTTGGCTGGAACTAAGATTCCAAAAATTTCTTTACCTAAATACAAAGATTGGGGAGATATATTACGTTGGGTATTGACCGAGAATGCTCCTGGATTCTTCCCATATTCAGCGGGGGTTTTCCCACTGAAAAGAGTTAACGAAGATCCTACTCGTATGTTTGCTGGTGAAGGTGGACCTGAAAGAACTAATAGACGTTTTCACTATGTCTCTTCGGATATGGATGCTAAGAGATTATCTACTGCATTCGACTCTGTTACTTTATACGGAGAAGACCCAGACCACAGACCTGATATATATGGAAAAATTGGGAACTCAGGTGTAAGTATTGCCACTTTAGATGATGCAAAGAAACTATATTCGGGCTTTGATTTATCTAGTCCTATGACTTCAGTGTCTATGACAATCAACGGACCTGCACCTATGTTGCTTGGATTTTTCATGAATGCTGCAATAGACCAGCAATGTGAGATGTATATAAAAGCCAATGGTTTAGAGGCAGAAGTTGAGAATAAAATCAATGCGATATATAAAGAGAAAGGAATTGCAAGACCAACTTATAATGGTGAACTACCAAAGACAAATAACGGCTTAGGTCTTATGCTTTTGGGTGTAACCGGAGATGAAGTATTAGACAAAGAAGTCTATGATAAAATCAAAGCTGATACTTTAAATAAAGTTCGTGGAACTGTCCAAGCAGATATCCTAAAAGAAGATCAAGCGCAGAATACTTGTATTTTCTCGACTGAATTCGCACTTAGAATGATGGGTGATATCCAACAGTATTTCATTGACGAATCAGTAAGAAATTTCTATTCAGTATCAATTTCTGGGTATCATATAGCCGAAGCTGGTGCTAATCCTATTACTCAATTGGCATTAACACTGTCGAATGGTTTCACTTATGTTGAATATTATTTGAGTAGAGGAATGCATATTGATGACTTTGCACCAAACCTTTCTTTCTTTTTCTCAAACGGAGTTGATGCAGAATACTCAGTGATTGGCCGTGTTGCTAGAAGAATTTGGGCAAAAGCGATGAAGTACAAGTATGGGGGAGACTCACGTTCTCAGAAATTGAAATACCATATTCAAACTTCTGGTCGTTCACTTCATGCACAAGAAATTGCATTCAACGATATTAGAACAACATTACAAGCACTTTACGCTATATTTGATAACTGTAATTCATTACACACAAATGCTTATGATGAAGCAATTACAACTCCGACAGAAGAAAGTGTAAGAAGAGCAATTGCTATACAGATGATTATTAACAAGGAATTGGGTCTTGCAAAAAACGAGAATCCGATTCAAGGTTCGTTTATAATAGAAGAGCTAACTGATTTGGTGGAGCAAGCCGTATTAACAGAATTCCAAAGTATTTCGGAAAGAGGCGGAGTACTTGGAGCTATGGAAAGAATGTACCAACGTTCTAAAATCCAAGAAGAGTCTATGTATTACGAACACAAGAAACACAGCGGTGAATTGCCACTTATTGGTGTTAATACCTACTTGGATCCTAATGGTTCACCTACTATAGTGCCTAAGGAAGTAATACGCTCTACAACTGAAGAGAAAGAGTTTGCAATAACAACTCTTAATCAATTCAAAGAGAGAAATAAACCAGCAGCTGCTGAAGCTATTAAGAAGCTGAAAAAAGCTGCTATAGAAAACAAAAATACTTTCGAAGAGCTGATGGAAGCAACAAAAGTTTGTTCATTAGGTCAAATCTCTGCTGCACTCTACGAAGTTGGCGGTCAGTACAGAAGAAATATGTAGTAGGTAAATATGTCAGCTTTTCAACAAATCATTGTGATTAAAGAAAAATAGATTTATTTTATAATAATAAATTGAAGTTAAATTAAGATTGATAATTATATGTTCGAATTCGGAATAAAAAACATTGCATTTCTAATAATATTCATAGCTGCAGCACTCTTTTTCACGAAGAATGTTAGTCGTTTAATTAGCTGGCTTAAGCTCGGTAAAGCTGATAATCGTTTCGATAATATCGGAGCTAGAATCAAGCAAACTTTAATTGTAGCTATAGCCCAGAAGAAGATACTAAGAGACAAGAAAGCAGGTCCAATTCACGCTGGTATTTTCTGGGGATTTTTAATATTATTATTCTCAGCGGCTAATTCGGTGTTGACTGGATTCGGTATTATAAACATATTCAATTATCTAGGCCCAATTTATAGTGTTATTACTATACTAACTGATCTGTTTATTGCTTTGATTATGCTAGCTGTATCTGGTGCAATTTATAGACGTTATGTATTAAAAATAGAAAGATTACCGAAAGATAAAGATGAGAAAGTAGAAGCTTTTGCTATATTGTTAACAATCTTCTTCATCGTAACTTCATTGCTATTTGAAAATGCAGCAATGATTGCTATGGGAACACATCCATCTTGGGCTGTTAATCCATTAGCAAGTGCATTATCAACTATTATCAGTACTTCTTCTGCTCCTATTATCTATAATATTGGTTGGTGGTTGCATATTATTCTGATTTTAGCATTTATGAACTTCCTACCGTATTCTAAACATTTACACGTACTTACATCAGTACTAAATGTGTTTTTCTCAAATCTAGGTCCGACTAATAAATTAGAAAAAATTGATTTTGAAGATGAAACTGCTGAGAAATTTGGTATTGTAGATATAGATGACCTTTCTTGGAAAACTATAATGGATGGATACACTTGTACACATTGTGGTAGATGTACTAGTGTTTGTCCAGCAAATCAAACTGGTAAAGTATTAGATCCGAGAGAGATAATAGTTCAAATAAGAAACAGAACAGAAGACGTAGCTCCTATTATGATAAAACAGAAGGAAGCTACTGCAGCTGGCACTGAATATCAACCGACTGAAGACGAGCAAACTATATTAGATAAAAAATTAGTTGGTGATTATGTTAATCCTGAAGCTCTATGGCAATGTACTACTTGCTCTGCATGTATGGAAGAATGTCCAGTTAATATTGAACACGTACCAGCTATTGTAGGTATGCGTCGTTCATTAGTTATGATGGAAGCTGACTTCCCACAAGAACTAGCTGGAGCATTTAATAATATCGAGAATAATGCAGCTCCTTGGGCATTCCCACAAGAAGAGAGAGCGAATTGGGCAGAAGGAATGGATATACAAGAAGCAGCCGAAAAACCTGAATTTGATATTCTATTTTGGGTTGGTTGTTCTGGTAGTTTCGACGATAGATCTAAGAAAATTACTCAATCATTCGCTACTTTGATGAACACTGCAGGTATTAACTTTGCGATTTTAGGAAAAGAGGAGTCTTGTACTGGTGACCCTGCTAGACGTGGTGGAAACGAATACTTAGCAGATACATTTGTAAAGATGAATATCGAAACATTAGGTAATTATAATGTTAAGAAAATAGTGACGACTTGCCCTCATTGCTTCAATACCCTCAAAAATGAGTATCCAGAACAGGGAGGTAACTACGAAGTAATTCACCATTCAGAATACTTAGAGCAATTAATTGAAGAAGGTAAGCTACCATTTAATCATGATATTAAGAAAGAACTTAGTGTAGTAATGCACGATTCTTGTTATCTAGGTAGATTGAATTCGAATTATGATTCACCAAGAAATACTATCAAGAGTATTCCGGGACTAACTGTTTTAGAACCAGAACGTAACAAAGATAAAGGTTTTTGTTGTGGTGCTGGTGGTGCTAGGATGTTTATGGAAGAGACTGAAGGTAAGCACATTAATATCGAGCGTACAGAAGAGTTATTGAGAACTGGTGCAAAGACTATTGCTCTTAATTGTCCATTCTGTATGACTATGATTAACGATGGTGTCGGTACTACAGGCGCTGAGAATATACAAGTTAAAGATATTTCAGAAATACTATTAGAACATATAGAAGCAAACCAAAAGGATTAATATGTCAGTCAAAAATGTAATTGGTGTACTTTTCATCCTATTTGGGATTGGTTATTTATTAAATGCATTTGATGTATTAGACTTTAGCATAGGGAATTTCTTTCATACTTGGTATCCTATTCTAATCATTCTATTTGGGATTCATCTTATTTCGAATAAGAAATTTATATTTGGTGGGATTGTTTCTTTTTTTGGTGCGTTATTACAATTAGAACAACTAAACATAATTGATATTAGTGTTTGGCAGTTAGTTTTTCCTTTTGCATTGGTAGGCATTGGGATAAATATGATTATTAAAAAGAATAAACATAGCTCTAGAACATTGAATGACTATAATGTAGATAAGAACTTCGAGATTAACAATGTATTCAGTAGTGATGAAAGAAATGTAAATTCTGCTTCTTTGGAAAGAGGAGAAGTGTTCTCTATTTTTGGTAGTGCAACTGTAGATATGTCAAATTCTATAATCTCAGATAATGATTTCAAACTTGAAATGACTGCTATATTTGGCTCTATTGATATTCGATTACCAGAAGATTGTAGAATTGAGTTAAAAGGTACGCCTATTTTTGGGAGTATTGACGACAGAACTAGAGCTAATCCAATATCCACAAAGAAAGTTATATTAGATTGTACTTGTGTTTTCGGTGGAATTGATATACGTAATTAACGATACTTACTTATATTACAAGCATTTAATCCAAACCGAATAGATATTTTTGTTCTATTTTTTGACACCCAATCGTAGACAGGGTTTGTTATGAAAACTACGATTGGATTGCTTAGTATAAACCCAAGAGGTTTGTAAATACCTCTCATTCTTTTCATAGTCTCGAATACCCCTTTAGAGCGGTTATAAAGTTTACCTTCTTTAGTTAAAAGATAAAGCGATTTAGAAGTTCTTTCCTCATTCAAATCTGGATGTAGATTCTGTAAATTTAATATTTGATATGGTTTGACTTGAAGTTTTAATTCCCTCGAATTCCGTTGTACAAATTCAGAAGAGGATGTACAAATACCACAATCACCATCAAATATTAATAAATCTATCATTTTATTGCACTATCCGCTATGTCTGTTCGATAATATTTATTTTCAAAATAAATGCCTTCTGCCAAGCTATAAGCATTCTCTTTAGCTTCCTTTAAAGAGCTTGCTAATGCTGTTATGCCTAATACTCTTCCACCATTATTAACTATTTTGTTGTTTTCTTGTTTAGTTCCAGCATGGAATATAAACTTATCCTTAAGAGTTGAGTTGTTTTGAAGTCCTTTTATTTCAAATCCTTTATTGAAGTTCTCTGGATAACCTTCCGATGCTAATATTACAGTACAAGCAAATTTATCTCTCTTTATTTTTATACTATTCTTCTCAATAGCACCTCTTGCTGCTGAATAGAATAGATTAGCCACGTCGCCTTCAATCAGCGAGAGAACTGACTGGGTCTCAGGGTCACCGAATCTAACATTGAATTCAATTACCAAAGGCTCATCGTCTACTATCATAATACCTACGAAAAGACAACCAACAAAGGTATTCTTTCGAGATTTCATCCCTTTTAGCACTTGCTCGACTATTTTAGTTATTACTTTCTTGATTATGTTATCATCAACATATGGAGTAGGGCTAAACGAACCCATACCTCCAGTATTGAGACCCAAATCACCATCTTTGGCTCTTTTATAATCTTGCGAAGCGGGAAGTAATACAAAATCCTCGCCATCACAAATTGCAAAGATAGAAGCTTCAACACCATCTAAAAATTGTTCTATTACAATTTTCTTACTCGCCTCACCAAATTTCCCTTCAAAAAAGTCTTCTACGATATTCTTCGCTTCTTCTTTATTGTCAGTTATATATACACCCTTTCCACCAGCTAATCCATCAGCCTTTATAACAATTGGCATATCACTTTTATCAATATATCTTCCACAATCACTCATGTCTATGGCTTCGAAAGTTTTGTATTCAGCCGTTGGAATGTTAAACTCATCCATGAATTCTTTTGCAAATGACTTTGACGATTCTAATTGAGAGGCATACTTGCTTGGTCCAAAACAATTGATATTGTTTTGTCTAAGTATATCTGCTATTCCGTCCGCTAATGGTTGCTCAGGTCCAACAACAACAAGATTAATCTTATTATCTCTACAAAAATTAACTAGAGTTTTTTTGTTTTTAATATCAAAATCTACATTCTTAGCAACTTGTGTAGTTCCAGGGTTACCTGGATTGCAATAAATATTATTGTCATTATTAGATTCGTGTAGTTTTAAAGCAAGTGCGTGTTCTCTTCCACCACTTCCTATTAATAATATGTTCATATTTTCTTATTCTAGTTTTGTTTAATTCTGAATTAGAAATTATAAATTTTATACTACTTTGAATAATGATTTTAAAAACTTTAGTTGATTTACAGTAATTTGTTTCCTGTTGAAAAGTATATACTATTATAGTGTCTATTAGCTTAGAGTTACTGACTATTATTTATTAAGTTAGTATAGAATAATTTGCAAAAAGGAATGTTAAAAATGGCTAAAAACGATAAAGTATCGAAAATTGGTGTAGAAATAAATCCCGATAAAATGAAAGCAGTTAACCTTGCTATGGATCAGATAGAACGTCAACACGGTAAGGGTTCTATTATGAGATTGAGTGATCAGCAAGTAGTTGATGTAGAAGTAATACCAACTGGTTGTATCTCTTTAGACGCAGCTATAGGAGTAGGTGGTATTCCTCGTGGTAGAATAATAGAAATTTTTGGTCCGGAATCTTCTGGTAAGACAACTGTTTGTCTTCATGTAATAGCTGAAGCACAAAAGAAAGGTGGTTTGGCTGCCTTCGTGGATACTGAGCATGCTCTAGATATCAATTACGCACAAAGATTAGGTATAGACTTAAATAATCTATTATTATCACAACCAGAATTCGGTGAGCAAGCACTTGAAATAGTAGAAACACTTGTTAGAAGTGGTGGAATAGATGTAGTAGTGATTGACTCTGTAGCAGCTCTTACACCTAGAGTAGAGATAGAAGGCGATATGGGTGATGCTCAGATGGGTTCACAAGCTCGTTTGATGTCTCAAGCTATGAGAAAACTAAATGCAGCTATAGGAAAATCAAAGACTACAGTTATCTTCACAAACCAATTAAGAAGTAAGATTGGTGTGATATATGGTAACCCTGAAACAACTACTGGTGGTAACGCTTTGAAGTTCTACGCTTCAGTTAGACTTGACATCAGAAGAAAGGAAGTACTCAAAGATGGATCTGAGATTATTGGTAATAGAGTAAGAGTAAAAGTAGTTAAGAACAAAGTTGCTCCTCCATTTAAAGAGACAGAATTCGATATTATGTATAACGAAGGAATATCTAAAGTTGGTGATTTGGTTGATGTTGCGACTGAAAATGGTATTGTTAATAAATCTGGATCTTGGTACACATTCCAAGAGGAACGTGTACAGGGGAGAGACGCTCTCAAAAAACTGATAAGTGAAGATGAAAATCTTTTCGAATCTTTAAAAGTGAGTGTTTTAGAAGTTATAAGCCCTAAGAAAAAGAAAGAAGAAAAAGTAGAAGAAAAAAAATAAACAATGCACAAGGTTTACTCAATCAAGAAAAAGAGATACTCTAAAAAGTATTTTGTAAACTTTGTAGATTTCACACATGATTCTATAGAACTGGGTCTAGACGTTATAATGAAATTCAATATAACTAAAGACTTAGAAATTGAAGATGATGTAATAGAAGAAGCTATTTCTGAGCAGTCGGTAAAAGATGCAAAACTTGCAGCTTATAATTATGTTTCTTATAAGCCAAGAAGTGAATTTGAAGTTAGAGAGAAACTAAGAACTAAAGATTATAGCCAAGATAATATTGACTTGGCTATTTTATTTTTATATGAATTCAAACTATTAGATGATGAACAGTTCGCACAAAGCTATATAGAAGGATATATAAGAAATAAGCCCTCAGGTAAGTATAAACTAATCCATGAATTGAATAAAAGAGGGGTTGAGGAGTCATTGATTAGTAAATCAATAGATAAATACTATCCTGATGAAAATGCTCTTGAATTGGCTCTATTAGCTGCTAAAAAACATTTGAAGAAAGTAGCATATAAACCGAAAGAAAAGCAGAAAAAACTTACTACTGACTTTCTTTCTAGGCGAGGGTTTGATTGGGATATTATCAATAAAGCAATAGATAAACTTCAATAAAAAAAAAGCCGGTTTTACCGGCTTTTTTTAATTCTAAATCAATTTTCTAATTATTTCTTCATCCAAAAATGTTCCTGGAAAGTATCGCACTTCTCAACGTTCCAAGTAGTTTCAATTGTGTTATAACCATCTTTTTCAATGATTACAGTATATTTACCCTTGCATAATTCTTTTGCTAAGTATTCGCCTTCTTTGTCGGTAGCTTTTTTCTCATATATTACTTTTCCATTTAGCTTTAAAGTAACTTTTGCTCCTTCTATAGCAGACTTCGTTTCATTATCCATAACAATGAATTTTAATACGGCATCACAACAATCGCTAATTGGTTCCATCCAAAAGTTTTCTTGGAAAGTATCACATTTCTCAACACTCCAAGTAGTCTCAATTCTATTATAACCGTCTTTTTCTATGATTACAGTGTATTTGCCCTTGCAAAGTTCTTTTGCTAAGAATTCACCTTCATTATCTGTAGCTTTTTTCTCATATACTACTTTACCATTTAGTTTTAAAGTAATCTTAGCTCCCTCAAGTGCGGACTTAGATTTACCATCTTTAACAATGAATTTTAGAATTGCATCACAACATTCTGACTTAGTTTTCAATGCTTTTTCGAAATTTAATTCTTTATTACATCCTAAATCAAATCCAAATTCAAAATCTTCATGTTCTTCTGAAATAATAGAAATACTATAATCATTTCCTTCACATAGGTCACCGAATTCAACAATTCCATTATCATTAGTTTTTACTTCCTTAAGTTTTGATGAACCTTTCCAAAGTCGAACGGTTTTATTCTTTAATAGATTGCCATTCTCATCTGTTACTTTAAGTCTTACAAAGCCATCACAGCAATCTTTATCAGATTCCATCCAGAATTGCTCTTGGAAAGTGTCACATTTCTCAACATTCCAAACTGTCTCTATAGTCTTATAACCTTCTTTTTCTATTATAACAGTGTATTTACCTTTACAAAGTTCTTTTGCTAAATACTCACCTTCATTATCCGTAGCCTTTTTCTCATAAATTACTTTTCCATTTAGTTTTAAAGTAATTTTAGCTCCTTCTATAGCCGATTTACTTGAATTATCTTTAACTATAAATTTCAATATTGCATCGCAACATTCTTCTTTTGCATTTAGTGATTTTTCGAATGTTAATTCTTTATTACAATCTACATCAAAATCAAATTCATACTCCTCAAATCCATCAGCAAAAATAGATATACTATATTCATTACTTTCACAAAGTTCTTTGAACTCCACATATCCATTTGCATCTGTTTTAAGTTCTGTTAGTTTAGTAGAGCCTTTCCAAAGTCTTACGGCTGCATTTTTTAAAACATTTCCATCTTTATCTTTTACTGTTAATTTTACTTTTCCTTCACAACAATCAAGATTCTTGTTCTCTAACGTATGTTCTAATGTTTTTTCTTCATCACAACCAATTTCAACTTGTATCTCTTTATTATCATAACCTTCTAATTTATAAACTATTGTATATTTACCCTCGCATAAGCCGTCTTGAACAGCTTTACCATTCTCAACTACAGGATCTTGTATTACTTTACCATCTTTATAAATATATACTTTAGTACCATTCAGAATATTCCCATCTTTATCCTTAGGTTTAAATATAAAAACACCATCGCAACAAGTATCTTCTTCCGATTGAGTGCTAATCATCTTAAAATCAATAGTTTTAATCTCATCACAATTTTCAATAGTAACAATTTCTTCAATAACTTTAAAACCATCTATTGCTAATCTTAATTCATATTCTTCTAAACAAAGACCTTCAAACTTAACTTTACCATTTTCGTCAGATTTCCCTTTTTTGAGTACTTTCATATCTTGTCGAACTTTAACTTCGACATTTTTCAAAGCATTTCCATCTTCATCTTTAATAGATAACTCAATAGAACCACAACAATCTTTTTTATCTTCAAGTGTGACTGTTCCATTTTCCTTATTATCTATGTCAGAATATTTAAGATCTAAGCTAGTATATAGAGGATGAGATATTGAAAAAGTAATATTATCAGTTGGGACTGAAATATTATTAAATGAAATGAATCCACTCTCATCAGAAGTATCAGTTGCTATTACATCACTTTTATTATTTTCGTGAATATTAACTATAGCGTTAATTACCGGGTTATTTTTAGTATCTATTAAATTAGTGGAATAACTAATCTCTGTGTCAGAAGGATTACTAGGCTGATCTTCCTTACAAGATATGAACAGAATCACTGACAGTAATGATAGAGTTAAAATACGTATCATTGATTTCATAACATCCTCAAGTTAATTTTTAAAATATGATTTACAAATATAATAAATAACACATCAAATCAATTTTTGTCACATATTTAGTTAAAAGAAATGATATTTGTATCAATTTCAGGTGAAATCGGTGCATTTCCTAATGAGTCAAGTTTTGGTTTTTGAATTAGATTTCTTTCAGGATAAAAGAATTCTAGCAATAATTCTTTTGCTATAGGAGCACATACACGGCCTCCGCAGCCAGCATTTTCAACCATAACAGCCATTGCAATCTTCGGATTATCTCTCGGAGCAAAACAAGTAAACCATCCATGATCCTTACCATGTGGATTCTGAGCTGTTGATGTTTTACCACAGACATCAAGACCAACTATTCGAGCATTACCCGCAGTACCACCCCCAGCATTTACCACTTGCCACATTCCTTCCTTTACAATTTCTATTGTATTAGGGGATAATTTTAAATCTCTTTTTTCGTATTGTATATTTTGAAAGGTTCTTGTGACATTATTATATATTTTTTTGACTGCATGTGGTTGAATCCAAGTACCTCCATTAGCAATTGCTGCAATATAAGAAGCCATTTGAACTGGTGTGACTAAGATTTCTCCTTGACCTATACCAAAGTTCATTAACATCCAACCAGGTACTTTATTATTAAATCGTTTGTTCATAGTAGCTAAGTCATCAAAATTACCTCTTTTCTCACTTGGTAAATCAATTCCTGTTAACTGTCCGAAGTTAAGTAATCTGCCATAATTAACAACATTATCAGCTCCCAATTTTAAAGATAATTGGTAGAAAAAGGCATTGCAGGATTTTTTGATGGCAGTTTTTACATCTATACTACCATGATGACCTAAGCATTTGAAAAATCTGTTACCATATTGATACCCACCATTACAAGTAAAATGAGAAGTTTCTGTAATTACACCTTCTTCTAGTCCTGCTAGTGCTATTAGCATTTTCCAAGATGAACCCGGGGGATACTCACTATTAACCGTCCTATCCAAAAAAGGTTTATCTGGGTCAGTCATTAATGAATTATAATAACTCGATGATATTTTACCACTAAACTCTGTTAAATCATAAGTTGGAGAACTTGCCATAGCAAGAATTTCTCCTGTTGATGGATCGATTGCCACTATGGCACCTCGCTTTCCTTCAAGTAATTTTTCGGCTTTTGCTTGTAATCCAGATTTTATACCCAAGTATAAATCAAATCCATTCTTAGATATCTTATCTTTTTTACCATTTTCATATTGAAATACTTGTTGTCCAAATTTATTAACAGCAACAAATTTAACTCCTTGATTTCCTTTTAGTAAACCTTCATATTCTTTTTCAATCCCTTGTTTACCAATAGCGTCACCAGGTCTATAATACTGATATGTCTCTAATTCTTTAGGAGAAATTTCTTTTGTATAACCAAGTAAATGAGCCATATAAGCTTCTGATTGATATAATCGTTTTGATTCTATTATTACATCAATTCCTCGTAGATATTCTGAATATTCCTCAATTCCTGAAATTGTTTCTAAATCAACATCTCTTTGGAATTTGATAGGTAGAAAAGGGGAGAAGGCACTATATTTTTTAAAAGATTTACTAAGTTCTGTACTATCCATATCAATTAACGAAACTAAAATTGGAAATGACTCATCTCTCCATAGATTTGGGGTGAAACTAAGAGCGAATGATGATTTGTTATGAACGATAAGATTACCGTCTGTATCAAAGATATTTCCTCTGAAAGGTTCCTGTATTATCTGTTTAATTGCTTGAGCTTCACTAGCTTCTTTGTAAAGTAAGCCTTTTACAATCTGTAAATGAGCCAATTTGAGAGTATACAGAGTACATACCAATATAACAATTACCTTGAATATACGGACTCTAGGTGTAGATATAAATTTTTCTGAATAATTGTTATCCATTTAATATTCTTAGTTTAAAACTTTGTTTTTGTAATTGACTTCGACATAATTTACCAAAAAGAAAAGTATTGCGTTGATAATTAGTGTATCTCTGAATATAAATGTCATAGTAAACATACCTGTAATAATCAATGAGATAACAGATAGGAATACTCCTATCATTAAAGCTTTATAGAATAGATCAATTCTCAATTTGATGCTATAATAAACGGATTTGACGAACATAACACCAAAGAGACCGAAAAACATTAATGTTAGTGGAATCCCAATTCTAAAGAAAAAATGTAAAAAGCTATTATGTATTACGGACGAATATCCCATTTTACCAGTTATTGGGTTCCGAAAAGTAAATACAGCTCCAAATCCATTTCCAATAAATGGTGATTCCTTTATTTTTTCAATAACCACTTTCCACTCTTCAAATCGAGAAATTGCTGATATATCTTCAGTTCCTTGTGATGTAGATTCGAATCTAGATTCTAAAGCAAATATTACAAATTTGAAAATATCACCAAAAAATATAGATGCAATTAGATAAGCGAGGACAATAGAGATTACAAAATATGAGAAAAATCGAATTTTTTCTTTTACATTAAGCAATAGAAAAATTGTAAGAATGTTCACAAATGCAGCAGCCCAAAAAATCCTAGCAAAAGTAGAAGTAAGTGCCCCTAATGTCAATATCATAATAATTGTAAGTAGTACTCTGTATTTAGTTTCTTTTTGATAGAATATAAAAATACAGCTGAAAGTAGTTCCTATAACATACATATAAGTATTATTTCTTATTGTAGAACCAGCCTCGTAAGCATAAGTAATATTAGAAAGTATTTCTTTATAAATATAAAATTGTAATACATCCGAGAATAATAGTGTTATTGTGAAGACGATAAGTAATATTACTACGTCTTTATGATTTGTAAAGTATTTTTTCATTGGAAAATATAGGAGCATCAATGATAGCAAACTAAATTCTCTAATCCATTCAAAAAAGACAGTTTTCTCATGAAAAACGTTGATTAGTGTCAAAGTAGTAAGTATAAAAAATGCTAAGAAAAACCATTCAGTTTTAGACTGAATTAGCTTTTCTTTTTTGATCATCACTTGCCAAATTATCCATAAGTATAGAAAGATATTAAGATATATAGAAAATACGACATCTATGGCACTCACACCTCCACCTGTGGTGGAAGAAAAAACTCCAGAGACTAATATTACAGAGTAAATCCATAATTTAGGGTTATAAACTAAAAGGGTTAAAAAAAGAAGAGAAACCCCCAATACTATATATATTATAGGAGTGCCTGTCTGACCAATAGAAATATTGAGTACAAATATTGATACTAATCCAGCAAATAGAATAAATAGTATCTGAGGAAATGAAAAATTTGTTGGATTATATTTATTTAGTTCAAGACTATCAATTTTTGACATTCGGTTTTCTATTGATTTTCTTTGAAATTTCTTAATCTAAGTTTTACATTATTATACATATTCAAGAATAATACTAAGACTATAGATAATATAAATGATCCTGCGAAAGTTCCCATTACTATATATGAACGTTTTGGTCTATCTTTATTCTCAGCTGGTATTGCATCATCTACTACAAAAAGATAATTATTATTAGTAACTAAATCCAATTTTGTCTTTTCTAAAGTAGGCATTAGATAGATTTTCATTTTAGAATGAGCTTCATACTCAGTGTATAATCTCATATATTCCATCCCTACTTTACTTACGTCGTTTAACGAGAAATTACCAATTAAACCAGGTTCAGTTTTAGATTCTTGTAATTTTTTTCTTGCCTCACCTACGTAGTCTTTCAGCATCTTAGTATAAGGGTCATTTTCACCAAGTTTGTTTTTAGTAATTTCGTATTCTGTTTCAGCTTTCATTACTGTCGCTGTCAAATCAGAAAGTGCTTCACTATATACAGATGCTTGATCTTCGGGTGAATATATTTGATATTTTTTAGAATAGATAGAAAGTGAATCACCTAATTTAGAGATAATTTCATCTGTATGAGTTAATCGTTGTTCCAAATACTTAATATTAGCAGCAGCTTCTTTTTGGTTCATAATTACAGCTTTTGCATTTACAATTTTCACATACTCATTAGCCATTTCTGCGGCTCTTTCTGGATTTCCATCCCATACTGAAAACTCAATATTACCTTCTTTGTAATTAACAATTTCAACATTACTGCGGAAAATTTTTCTCGCAAGTTCTTTACTCTCTTTCTCCACTTTGTAAGATTTGATAAGATCGAATCTATTTACCATTGAATCAAGTACAGTTCTACTTTCCATAAGCACTGATAAATCATAACTCTGACCTCCACTTCCACCTCCTGCAACTTTAGTTATCCCAAAATCTTTCAGTTTGGATGAAATTCCACTTAAAGCTCCTCCTAAAAGTCCATCAGCAGAATTACTAGGAGGTACTACATTTACAGTTGATTTGTACTGTACATCCATATTCATAGCAAAGAATACTGAACCTAAAGTAAGTACTAAAGTGAAGATTATAATAACCCATTTATGTTTGAGTAAAGTTGCTAATACTTCAATACTCTCATTTTCTCTTATTATCATATTATAAGTAAGTTAAGTGTAGATTTTAAAAAATTAATTGTTATTATTTACGTACGGAGGACGTTTAAAGTCCTCTTCCATTAAATGTAGTTCTGCATCTTCGAATAGTAAATCTGGTAAAGTAATACTCGCAGGTAAATAACTATCACCACCTGTTAAATATGGTGATATAACTGCAGGAGCAAGATAATTCATTGTATATAAATTGTCACTAGTGCTTACTATGTCTTTGAATAATAATACATTCATTGTAGGAATTATCATTCCACTGAATTTCTCTTTTCTACCATCCGAGTATACTTTGTATCCATCCATAACATAGTTCTTTTTACCGAATGGAATTTCTATATTACCATTTAAAATTCTGTAAAGTGAAGTATATCTTATATTTGCATCTAATATTTTTGTAACTACAATCCCAAAATCAAGTTCACGTTTTTTTACAAATTCTAACATTTTTGATTCTAGCTTTTTGCTACTGAGTTTTTTCTCTGAATTATTATTTTCTAAAATAATATTACTAAACATAATGGAACCTCCTCTTTTATGAGCATTTGATTCCTTGATTCTTTTTGTTGGTACTCTATCAGATAGGAGTGTTTCTAAATATCCATTTATGACTAATTCAACATCTTGAGATTCTAATCCATCATCGTCTATTTTGTATGCACCTATCAAATCAACTCCGTTCAATTTGCTTTCATTTGGTTTATCAGCTATGCTTAGAAACTCAGGTAATACTCTACCTCCAACCTTTCTTTGGAATACAGCATCCTCATTTTCCGAAGAAAATCCACCATCTGTTAATGGTTCTCTCTGTGAAACCAACTTTGGTAAGAATGATTGAGCAAAAATTTGTCCAGCTGCTTGTCCTGAAAAAATAATAGGACCTACATAAAAATCATCAAGTTGAGGTATTTTTAATCTATCAGAAATATTATCAGCTACTTGTTTTGCTGCTTTTATTAAAGAATCTTTCGAAGGCAAATCACCTGGATTGATTGAATAAGCAGTATAATGATCGAATACAGGCATTCCTTCTTTGTTTTGGCTAGCAGCAACTACTTCAAATCCTGTGTAATACGTATCTTTTATATATTCAACACCCTCCGAATTTATATAATAAATTCTTTGCGGTATAAATTCAATACTTACTCCTGAAGTATAAATAGCGGGATAATTATTAAAAATAGATGAAACGGATTCAATAATGTCTTTATATTTATCTATTTTAAATTCTGGGACTTCCTTTATATCACGTAATTTATTTATTGATTCTAATCTATTAAAATCCGGTATTGTATCTTTACGCATTCTGTTTTTCAATATAGCTTGTTTCTTTGAATATAACTCTGCAGTTTGTTTATAAGCGGCGTCTGTAGCTAACCAAAATTCCTTTCTTAAATAATTAATACTTGGTTCATAACTAATAGAGCGTTTTTTGAACCCTTCTTCATCATCACTACTTCCAAAGAATCCTAATCCAACATCGAAAAAGTTAGTATTATCAAAACTATAATCACCAACCCTTACTCCAACACTTATGTAAGCAGATTTTGAGTTATTGGCTGCTTCTATACTGCCCATAGAGCCTCTAATACTAGATGCATCATACTCAATGTACTTATATTCTATGAAATAAGGACTTTCTAAGTCATTTATCTTTAACTCATTCATAGAGCGGGAAAGTTCATTTTTCATAGCAAAGATTATATCCTCATTTGGCTTTTCAAAAGAACTGCCTGTTGATTGGATTAATAAGACTAAAATTAATGTGATAATAATTTTCATTTATATTCTTTTAATTTATTTATATTAAATCATATTTTTTTTTAAACTTTCGACTACTGTAGTTAATTCTTCAGCTTTCTGAGTACCTAATAGTAGTTCAAAACCGTCCTTCAACTTTATTCTGAGTCCCTTATTTTTACTTACATTTAGACATAATCCTCGTCCCTTCATTGAAAATCTATATCCCCAGCCTCCGTATTCCATTATAGGTCTGTATTTTTCTACTTCTATACTATAAACTGATTGAATAGGAATGACTTTATATTCTCTTATGAAAGGCCAAAATTTATACTTTATAGTCCTCTCATCTATTATAGTTTCTAAACGTATTGAGTAAAAGAACCAAGATAGAAATACAGCAAATCCAATTACTAATACAAATCCAATAAATAAAGCACTATCACTCATAGGTTTATCACCAAACTGCTCATTAACAATTACTTGATTAAAGAGTGCAATACCAAATAGTACAATGGAACCACCTGTAATAACAGTTAGTAGTATCCATAGTGCTTTTTGTCTAAATGCTTGAGATTCTTGAAATAGTAATTTTGACATAATATTAATCTGTTGTTACTTGTTTTGGCGCCTCTAATATAGGCGGTTTTGCTTGTGATTTTTTCTTCTTTTGTACTTCTATTTTAGAAACTAATATATCTGGTGAAGATGCAGATACTGGAACTCCACCTGACTCAGCACCACATATTCCGTTGAATACACCTACTCTCTTTGAAGTAGCTAAAATATTGCTAAAAGTAGATAGGGGAGTACCAATCAAATCGACCCCTCTAACTAATTCATTTGCTCTTCCGTCTGCATATATTTTGTATACAACTAAAGGCAAAACATTAAAAGCATTTGGTACAGTTCTACCAGTGAAAGTGAATCCTCCTTGTACTGTTTTGAAGTACAATCCAAACTCTTTTTCTTGTTTTTTACATTCTTCTCTAAGTAGTTCTATTAATTCTTGATCATCAACTTTGTTACTACTTTCTACAATTAAGTTTGATTGTCTCGATACTGCATTGTAACCAGCTTGTTTACGCCCGTGTCCATTAGAATGATCAAACCCTTCAATTGGAGATCTAGCCATCAAAAAGCTTCTAAATATACCATCATCGACAGAAACTACTTTTTCAGATTTTACACCTTGATCATCAAACTTATAAAAACCAGAAAGTTCAGTTCCATTTCTTTCTTTAATAGTAGGGTCAAATACAACATCTATAAAGTCAGGCAATATAGACTCACCTACAGATTTTTTAAATGTCTGACTTGATGAAGGGTCCTTTTCTCTATGCCCTTCAACTCTATGACCAAAAATCTCATGGAAAAATACTCCAGAGGCTTCACCAGAAAGTATAGCTGGACCAGAGTAAGTATCCATCAAAGGGGCTTCTCTTAGTTCATTAAGTAATGCGATTATACTAAGAATGTCAGACTCTATTTTCCCCAAAGGTGGTAAGGATTCTGGTGTAAAAGCAAAATATGATTCATATAAAGGTAAACTCATACCGTCTGTTGCTTTTGTTTTAGCATAAACGAAAACTCTAATTGACGATTCATCAAATTTAAGTTGGCTACCCTCAGAGTTTACAAAATATTTAGTTTTGTTTTCTAATAGGAAGGAAACCGAGCCATCATATATCAAAGGATCTGAATTGAATAGATTAGATAATTGCTTTACGTAGCTAACCCATTTAGCCCTATCAATTTTTAGTTTATTTACTGATTCACTAAAATTAACATGCTTTTCTTTAGAAAAATCAGCTGATTTATCTTCTTGTTCTACTTTTACAGCAGCATTTGATTTAGCTTTTTCGAAAGTTTCGATTGCTTCTTTATAGACTTTATCGGTAGAGTACCATATTTTTCGTTTAATCGCTTGAGCATTATTATCAAGGGGAAGAAACTCGAAACCACTACCGCCACCGAAGTTAAATGAACTTCCTCTAATTATATGAGTATTGTCAAATTTATAATCACCAACCCTAAGGTCAATATCTAATATACGTTGACTTATACTATCGTTACTAATCAAATTACCAAACGATGCATTAATTGAGATTTTCTCTATATCGGTGATATTATAAGAAATATAATACGGGGGAGTGCTTTCTTTCTGAAGTTCACTAAAGTTTCGTTTAAGTTCTGTACTTGCAATATCTAAAATAGATTCAGATTTACTTACAGTAAACGAAATAAATAATATTGCGATTGCTATTTTATACATTTTCACCAAGGTATTTCTTTGATATTAATTTTAAAGATTCATCGAATTCATATACATACGGTTTTCCAGTCGGAATGTTTATATCTGAAATATCTTCCTTACTTACACCTTCTAAGTGCATAGTTAATGCTCTTAAAGAATTACCATGTGCAGATATTAATATATCTTTACCTTCCTTAAGTAATGGAACTATATGACTTTCGTAATATGGAAGAACGCGGTCAAGGGTATCTTTCAAAGATTCTCCTTCTGGTGGGGCTACATCGAAGCTTCTTCTCCAAATGTGTAACTGCTCAGCACCTACTTTCTCTCCAATTTCTGCTTTATTTAGTCCTTGCAAATCTCCGTAATGACGTTCGTTAAGTGCTTCGTTAGAAATCATTTCAATATTTGTAAAACCAGCAACCTCTGAAATTATTTCGGCAGTTTTGATTGCTCTTTTTAATCCTGAAGTAAATATTTTATCGAATTTAAATCCTTTTAGAAGTTCACCTGCTTCTTCAGCTTCTTCTATTCCGAGTTCCGATAACTCTATATCTACCCATCCTGTGAATCTATTCTCTTTATTCCATTGAGATTGACCATGTCGAACACAAACTAATTTTGACATTTCTAATACCTTTCTTTTTATTTCAATTTATTTATTAATTCTTTTGGAGCTTGAACTAATTCTATTAAAACGCCTTCACCTGAAATTGGAGAGTCTTCATTACCTTTAGGATGAATAAAGCATACATTATGTCCTGATGCACCTTTTCTTATCCCCCCTGGAGTGAATCTTACTCCATTAGCTTCCAGATATTTATAAGCGGATTCTATATCATCTACCCATAATCCTATATGATTCAAAGTCGGTGTATGAACTGCCGGCTTTTTATTTATATCAATTGGTTGCATTATATCTAATTCAATCTCAGCAATGTCTTTACCTAACTTTAATATATCTTCATTGACATTTTCAAATTCACTTTGATATTCTCCAACCTTTGGTAAACCAAATAGATTTTGCCATAATGTTGAATGTTTTGATTTGTCTTCAGAACCAATTGCTATTTGTTGAAGTCCAAGAATATTGAATACCCTGCTAGTATTTTTCAATTTCTCTTCAGCTATTTTCAAATCTTCTATCGAATTTATACCTTGTATTTCATCAATATTCGAAGTAGAAAATGCCATTACTTTATAGCCATCATTCTTGATTATTTCTACAATGTCTGTAAGATAATACTCTCCTTGTGCATTTGTATTATTAACACGTTCTAGTGCTGAGAATAATAAATTTGATTTAACTAGGTAAGTACCACTATTAATTTCATTAACTGACTTCTCTTCTTCATTAGCATCTTTTTGTTCTACTATTCGAATAAAATTATTTGATTCATCTCTTATTATTCTGCCATATCCAGTAGGATTAGGGGCAATAGCAGAGAGCACTGTCAAAGCACTTTCATTTTCTTTATGATAATTTATAAATGAATTTAGAGTATTTAACGTTAATAAGGGAACATCTCCACAGAGAATCATAACTTCTGAATCTGAATCAATTAACTCATTACTTGTTTGATCTACTGCATGACCAGTACCTAATTGAGGTTCTTGGACTACAGTTTCGATATTCGAAAATTTATTTTCATTTAAAAATTTTTTTACTTTCTCTTTTTCATGTCCTAATATAACTACAGTTTTAAATGAATTTAATTGCTCTATTGTCTCTAGTACGTAGCTTAGGAGAGGTTTATTGTTCATAGGAACTAATACTTTTGGTAAATCAGGTACATTCATTCTAGTACCTTTTCCTGCTGCTAATATTGCTATGGTGAGTTTCATTTAAAATTATTTTATATTTTTGAGATAATAAGTTTAGTAAAATACAGTTTTAAAAATTGAACTCAAAGATAAGTGGGAAATTGAGATGAAAAATATCATTATAGTTTTAGCAATATGTTTAATTACAAATTATTCCTATTCGAAGGAAAATTTTACTTTAGTAAAAGAAATTGATTTAAATACTCTAAATACTAAAAGCAAGAAAAGAATGACTATTGAATTTAAGTCAGGTAAGAAACTTGTATCGAAAAGTAAGGCAATAGATATAAATGAGATAATTGAAATCTGTGATAATTGTTTTGCAGAAATAGAAGATAAGAATGGTAGATTATATTATATTAGTAATAATGATTTGAATAAACAGATTAATAATCAACAGGCACTTTTATTATTTAATGATGAGTTCTCTAGTCTAGGTGATACCTTAGTAATTGGAGAAGATGATTTGAGTAAGTTAGAAGGAAATAAATTGCTAAATATAGAATTAGGATCTATGACTAACGCAAGCTATGGATTAAACTCAAAAAATTGGTCTAACGAAAATAAAAAGAAGTACTTCAAGCCTTATACATTAGTTTTTCCATTCGACAATAACACAACTAGATGGATCACTGATATAAGAAAAATTCGAATATATAAAAGATAAGCTAAATATCGTCTATATCAATATCTGCAATTGGCAATAATAATGTTACTTTTGTGAAATTTCCAACTTCACTTTTGAAATTTATTTTTCCCTTATATATATCCATAATCTTTTTAACAATAGCCAGCCCAAGTCCAGATCCTTGTTGCTCATTTGCTAATCTATCAAACTGAATATAGGCATCAAGCATATATATTTTTTCGAGTGGCATTCCAATACCATTGTCTCTAATAGTTATTTTGTAATTTGAATCAATAACTTTTGAAGAAATAATGACTTTGGTTTCATTGTTTCCAAATTTGAATGCATTATCTACAAGTTCGTAAATTAGTTTATTGAAATGTTCTTCAGATATTTGTAGCGGTGAATCCTCTAGTTTCAGTTCAATACGGTCGTTCTTCTCATATCTATAAGAAATATTCATAGCAGTTTCATATATAAGTGATTCGGCAGAATAAATTGTTGATTCTTGAAGTTTCTCTAGTTCTTCTATGTTATATGAGTTGATTGTTAATGCAGACAAATATAAATAATTTTCGAATAATCTACGTAACCTAACTGCAGAGGAGTGTACATCTTCTAGAATCTCTAAAGTCTCTTCTTTGTCAACTTCGTCTAAACTTTGTTTCAAATAGTCAGTTAAGCCAAGTATCTGATTTAATGGCGTTCTAACTTCATGTGGTAAAGTCATAAGTAAGCTTGATTTAAGTTGTTCTACTTTTTCACTTATTTCCTTCTTTTTCTCCATAAGTTCTCTTGTTTGAACTGCAACAAGCTGATCTATTTTGTTTTCAAAGAGTTTACTCTCATTTTCTAGTTTCAATCCATTTATACTTGATGCTAAGTATCCAGTGAAGTTTTTCATTAAAAATCTGGTTTCTTTATCCAATTCTTTTTTAGACTTATCATACTCGATAAGACCAAAACCCAATGCTCCTTTTGAACTAATTAGTGGAGCAAGTAGAATAGAATTAGTATCATCTATATCGCGAAGAATTAGTTCATTAGAATTCATTACTTCACCTATTAAACCTGGTTCAATAGATTTCTCAAAAATTGCTAAGCAATTTTCTTCTTCTTCTTTTGGATAACAACTATTTAATATTGGTTCAAATGTATCCGTATTAAAAAGAAATATTGCTGTGAATTGTGGTTGTAACAAGTTATAATAAAGATCGTTTGAACTTTCAATTACTGTTTCTATGGTTGGATTATTGACCAATGCTTTATTAAAGCTCTCGAAAATATCTAAGTTTAATTCCATAATATTCTAGTTTATTATTAATATTTCATTAGCTTGTTCGTAATCAGTCTTTATTCTATCATAGAATGAATTCTTATCAAACTTTGTAATGTCTAACCTACGCCAGAGTAATTGGTTAGGTTGAGAAATTTTATCACATCCCGAATGACCTAGTCGAAGTAGTTTTGCAAGAATATTTGCTACATGAACTACTCCAACTAATTGATCATAATTTGATCCAACTAATCCATCATTATGATATCTTATTACATCCAATATATTCTGATCTAAATTCCATGATTCAGCAACTCTAAGTCCTATTTCTTGATGGGTAATTCCTAAAACTTTATGTTCTGCTTCTAGTAGAGATATTCCTTCTTTTTCCATAATTATAAATACAACGTTGTACTCAGAACCTAAAATTTTAATTAAAACTAATTTACCAATATCATGTGTAATTCCGGAAAGCAAATACTCATCTAGATTCTTTTGCCCCAATTCTTGAGCTATTATTCTCGAAATCGCTCCAACAGCTATAGAATGTTTCCAAAACTCAACCAAATCAAATTTTGAATTAGAATTTATATCAGAGAATACTTCAATTATCTTAGTTGAAAGTATTATGTTTTTTAATTCTCTGAATCCAAGATGGAATATAGCTTTGTCAATAGAATTAACTTTGGTACTGAGTCCATATATACTTGAGTTTACTATCTTTAATAGTTTAAATGACAAAGCAATATCTGTAGAAACTAGATTCGAAAGGTCTTTTATAGTAGTTGAAGTATTCGATAAAGCGTCAACTAGTTTATAATAAATAGTTGGTAATGTTGGGAAATCATCAAAATTTTCAATTTTTTCTAGTAGTTTATTCATTATTAATCTTCCCAATGCTACTCAAAACGGCAACATCAAATAATAACTTGTCATTTTGATTTTTTATATTCCAACCTATTTCATCCAGTAGTGTAGACTCAATATTCGCAATTTCTTCAATATTCACAGAAGCACTAGAGGCATCGACTAAATCATCAAAAATTGAAATCTCATTGATACCCCACATTTTTAGAACTCTAATGTGAGATTCAAGATTTAATGAAGTACCTTTCTTTATAAGTATTTGGTCATATTTATTAGACAGAGTTTCTGCTAAAATTTGACCTTCTTCTATATCGTCTATTTTTACTTTTCTTGGCATATACCTAAAACTACTATTTCTAATAATTGAATTTAGTGATTACTATAAACTTTTGAACATTTAATTTATTAACATCTGTTAAATTCTACTTAAACTATAAAGTTTTTTAATTTTCGGAAGTTAATATGTATTATAACTTAAAAGAATTGATCATGAAGAAAATTATAGAATGCGTTCCAAATTTTTCAGAAGGAAAAAATAAAGAAATAATAGAAGCAATTGCAGATGCAATACGGAAAACTGAAGGATGCACTTTGTTAGATGTTGATCCTGGTGCATCTACTAACAGAACAGTTTATACATTTGTTGGTGATGAAAACTCAGTTATAGAAGGTGCAATAGCATCAGCAAAAGTTGCAAAAGAATTAATAGATATGCGTACTCAAAAAGGGGAGCATCCTAGAATGGGTGCAATGGATGTTTGTCCTTTTGTACCTGTGTCTAATGTAACTATGAGTGAATGTGTTGTGATTTCTATAAAGTTTGCTAAAAGAGCTTCGAAGGAGCTTGGAATAGCATTTTATCTATATGAAGAGGCTTCTGAAAAAGATTATCGCAGAAGATTACCTGATATACGAAAAGGTGAATATGAAGCAATGGCAGAAAAAGTAAGAAAAGAAGGTTGGGAACCAGATTATTGGTCGGGAAGTTTTGATCCAAAATGGGGAGTTACTGCAACTGGTGCAAGAAAATTCTTGATTGCTTATAATATAAATGTATTGGGTACTTGGAATCAAGCACATAGAATTGCACTTAATTTGAGAGAAGCGGGAAGGGAAGAGGGAGACACTGGTAGATTGAAAGAGACTAAAGGACTTGGTTGGCATGTAGATGAGTATAATATGGCTCAAATATCGATGAACCTAAATGACTATCATGTTACTCCCATCCATATTGCCTATGAAGAAGCAAAGAAAGATGCTATTGAATTAAATTTAGGATTAGCAGGGTCAGAAATAGTTGGATTAGTACCACTTGAAGCAATACTTATGGCAGCTGATTACTATATTGAAAAAGAAAATCTATTTGTAATTGCAGAAGATCAGAAAATAAAATTAGTAATTGATAGATTAGGACTAAGCTCTATTCAATACTTTGACCCTCAGAAACGAATAATCGAATATATCATCAAAGAGGATAAAAATGAACCATTAGCTTCACTTTCTGTTAGAGATTTTATCGGCTCAGTTGGTGCTCGCACTTCTGCTCCTGGTGGTGGTAGCGTCTCTGCTGCTGTTGCTTCACTAGGTGCTGGATTAGGTGCGATGGTTGCTTGGCTTACATTTGGGTATAAGAAATATGAAGAGTATGATGGTCAATTAAGAAGAATAATACCAAATTTGGTTAAAACATCTGAAGATTTAATTCCACTAATTGATGCTGATACAAATGCTTTTAGTGATTATATGGAAGCAATGAGATTACCTCAAAATACTGAAGAAGAGAAAATTGCTCGAAATAAAGCGATGGAAGAAGGAATGAAAGTAGCTATAGAAGTACCTTTGAAAACAATAAAAACAGCTGACAAAATCTGGGATGATTTAATTGAAGTTGCAAAAATTGGAAATTTCAGTAGTCGCTCTGATCTAGAAGTTGGAGCTAGAACCCTTGAAGTCGGTATATGGGGGGCTTATAGAAATGTAATTATAAATTTATCTGGAATAAGTGATTCTAATTATGTAGAAAAAACTAAATTAGAAGCCGAATCACTCTCCAAGAGAGCTAAAGAAAAAATGCAAGAAATACTAGTAATTATTGAAAACAGAAATAGTTAAATAAAAAAAGGGGCTAATGAAATTTAGCCCCTTTTATAATTATCTACCAATATTGTATTTTCCTTTATACCTGAAACCTTCTAGCATCCATTTAGGCATATCACCACCGAAAACATAATAATCCATAAACTGCTTCATTCTCATGGAGTAGTCTAGTTGATTTTGAATCTTTTTAGGGTGATGTGGCTCACCTTCATATTGTAGGAAAATACAATTCTTATCAAATCTACGCATTGCTAAATAAAGCTCTATACCTTGTTGCCAAGGCACTGCTTCATCAATGTCACCAAACATCACAAGTAAGGGTGTATTCATCTTATCTGCAAAGAAAATAGGGGAGTTTCTTATATATGAGTCTAATGAATCGATTATATTTCCACCTATTCTACTTTGTTCTTTCTCATATTGGAATTGTCTGGCTAATCCTGAAC
>JAGXGG010000079.1 GCA_024636855.1 Ignavibacteriota bacterium
CGGCAGCGTCAGATGTGTATAAGAGACAGAGAAGAAGCAATGAATAGTATGGGTACAGATAGAGGTCAGAATATTAGTCTAGATACTAGATCAAAAGGCGAAATGGTACTAGATGACTTTGAAACTCTTTCAGAAGAAAGATTGATGAAGTTAGAAATCAAAAAGAAAATAGAGCAATTCATGATAAACCATCCTGAAGAAGCAGTAAAATTAATTAGAACTTACGCAGCAAGTAATTCTGAAAGCAGTATGCAATTAGAATGACTTGGGAGGTAATACAAATGAGCAACACAGAAGAATTAGTAGTTAAAAAACTAAGTGGAAGACAGAAAGTAGCTGCACTTTTGATGTCCCTAGACGTAGATATAGCCGCAAAGGTATTTCAACGAATGGATATGAAAGAAGTGGAAACTATAGCTACTGAGATTTCCAGACTAAAAGGTATAGATCAAGAAGATATTGATTTAGTATTGGCTGAATTTTACCAGCTTATGAGCACTTCTAGTGCTTATGTAGAAGGTGGTATTGGCTATGCGCAATCATTATTAGAGAGAACTTATGGCCCAGAGAGAGCTAGAGAACTAACAGACAAAATCAAGTTAATGTCTAATGTGAAGAGTTTTGCAGTATTGAAAAAAGCAGACCCAGAGCAATTAGCGAACTTCTTGAAAAAAGAGCATCCACAAACTGTTGCACTTATACTATCTCACCTAGACCCGGATCAATCAGCACTTGTGTTGAACGAATTTGATGATGAATTGAGAATGGAAACTGTGCTTAGAATAGCCACTCTCGGCAAAGTATCGCCAGAGTCATTAGGTAGAGTAGAAAGCGTTCTAGATGAAATTGCATCATCTACTCTTACTCAGAGTGTATCTTCAGCTGGTGGTTCTAAAATGTTGGCTAATATCCTCAACAAAGTTAATAATCAAGTTGCTAAGCAAATGATAGAGAATCTAGAACAACACGACCCGAAAGTAGCTCTAGAAGTGAAACGTCTGATGTTCTTATTCGAAGATATTATCTTAATTGATGATAGAGGAATCCAAAGATTGCTACGTGAAATCGATAAGCGTGATTTGGCACTATCTATGAAAATCTCGAGCGAAGAAATACAAGAGAAAATCTTCAAAAATATGTCTGAGCGTGCTGCCGATGTTGTCAAAGAAGAGCTTGAGTTCATGGGCCCAGTCAAACTAAAAGAAGTAGAAGAAGCCCAAACTAGAATCGTAGATAAGATAAAAGAACTAGAAGAGAAAGAAGAGATAATGATAGGCGGACGTGGTAACGATGATGTGTTCGTATAAACTCTAATTAATTGGTGAAATGTGCAAGAAGTACTGGTAAAAATACCGAGAACTCAGAGTCGAAGACTTAAAATCGAAAGGTTTTTTGATAAGGGGGAAGTTCACAAACGAGTTACCAAATCTACGAATCAAGTTGGTAGGACGTGCTTCACTCATCACTTCGTTATAGAAGATAGTTCAGAACCAATCTCAATAAACTTGGATCATATCCCAAGGGGCGTTATACCTATAGAAGTAGCTCAAGTGGAAAACCAGAAGTCGTATGACAAGGGTTTTGAAGAGGGGCAAATGTCTGAAATGGCAGTAGCTAGAGCCGAGATAAATAGCTTCGTCGAAAAGATGAGGACTATGGAAGGAGTAATCCAAGAATTCGAGAAGAAAAATAATGATTTGCTCAATCAGCTCCATGACTCTGTCCTTACGATAGCAGAAAAAGTAGCTATGCATATCATGAGAACAGAATCGTTAACTAACACAGATTCTATAAAGCAAAGAATAGCGAAAGTAATAGATGAAGCCAAAGAAGCAAATATAATAAGTATTAGATTGAATCCTGATACTATAAAGCAATTAAAAGATACTAATAAAAGGCTACTCGAATTCGAATCTTCTAATGTAGAATTAATAGAAGATGAATCTCTTGATGCCACTGATTGTGTAATAACTACTGATTCGGGCAATTTAGAGGCTAGGGTATCTGATGAGCTGAGTAATATGATGCAAAAGCTGAAATCAGATTTCCAGATAACGAAAATTAAAAAACGTGACGAAGAAATAAAACGATTGGAAAAAGGAACCTCCAAAGAAGATGTTTAACTTAACTGACATAGCAGATAGCATAGCCAAGGATATTAATTCCTTTGATACTGTTTCCAAAACTGGAAAACTGACTCAGATGATTGGTCTCGTATTAGAGAGTAATGGTCCTAAGGTACCAGTTGGAGAGATATGCCATCTGAAAGATAGCCATGGTAATCTAGTAAGCAAATCGGAAGTGGTTGGGTTCAAAGACGGTAATAAAATACTATCAATGGTGTATGGAGAAACTGATAATCTGTACCCTGGTATGCAAATAACAGCTACTGGTGAAAAGCTTAAGATAAATGTAGGCAAGGAGCTATTAGGTAGAATACTAGACGGATTAGGCAATCCCATAGATGGTAAAGGTGAGATAATAACTGCCGACAGACGTTCAATATACGCTACTCCACCTAACCCATTATTCAGAAAAAGAATAGAAGAACCAGTATCAACTGGAGTGAAGACTATAGACGGTTTGCTAACAGTTGGAAAAGGTCAGAGAGTTGGTATATTCGCAGGCTCAGGAGTTGGTAAATCTACTCTAATAGGAATGATAGCACGTAACACTACTGCTGATATTAATGTGATAGCATTAATCGGTGAGAGGGGACGTGAAGTAAGAGAATTCATCGAAAAAGATTTGGGCGAAGATGGATTACGTCGTTCCGTAGTTATAGTATCTTCTAGCGATGACCCTCCACTAACGAGAGTAAAGTCAGCATTCACAGCAACTACTATAGCTGAGTATTTCCGAGAGGAAGGTCTAGATGTGATGCTTATGATGGACTCAGCAACTCGATTCGCTATGGCTCAACGTGAAGTAGGACTGACTATTGGTGAACCACCAACTAGCAAAGGATATACTCCTTCGGTTTTCACAGGGTTGCAAAAGCTAATGGAGCGCGCTGGTACTTCTGATGTTGGTTCCATTACTGGACTTTACACAGTTCTAGTTGAGGGAGACGATATGAATGAACCTGTTTCAGATACTGTTCGTGGTATATTGGATGGGCATATAATACTTTCTCGTGAATTAGCTGCTCGTGGTCACTACCCAGCTATCGAAGTTCTAGGGAGCATTTCGAGAGTTATGCGAGATGTAATTACAAATGAGCATTCTAACTCAGCTTATGAGCTTCAACGATTGCTAGCTACATATAGGAAATCAGAAGATTTGATTAGTGTTGGCGCTTATAAAGCAGGAAGTAATCCCGAGACTGATAAAGCTATTAGTAAGATAGATTCGATTAATAAATTCCTAATGCAATCTACAAATGAACTCATCTCATTTGATGAGACAGTTGATAGATTAATCAAGTTGGTTAATTAGGAGGATTATTATGACTAAGAAATTCAACTTCAAATTAGACACAGTACTTCGTTTGCGTACTGACAAAACCGAAGAAGCGAAAACGGAATTGCAACTAATTATAAGAAAACGGATTGAAAAAGAACAACTTATTGATGAACAATTTGCTAAATTGGATATTCATAATAAGACAAGAAAAGAACATAAGAAACTAGAAGAAATCCAAGCTTTCTATTATCATAAGGAATTTATAAGTCAAGAGATTAAAAAGCTGAAAATGGAATTGGATAATCTACTAGACATAGAAAGTCTAAAAAGAACTAAATATAACGAAGCACTAAAAGAAGAAAAAGTTCTTCTAAAGCTAAAAGAAAAAAAGAAATCAGAGTTTATGGCTGAAGTAGAACACAAAGAACAGCTAGAGTTAGATGAGATTGCTATTCGCCAATACACTAATAAGATGACTAATGTCTAAATATCAAGTAATAATAACATTTGTAATATCTATATTGCTTACTGTAGCGATGATAGGCGGTGCGTGGTGGTATTACCAAATAGATAATACTTTCTTTGGACTAATAGATTTGGAGAAAACTAAAGCACATTACTATGATGTAGATCCAAGTAAAAGTTTTGTTATATCTGGTAATGAACTAATAGAACTAAAGGGTAATACTGATAGAATGTACACTTTGGAAAAAAGCTACAATAGTTTGAAGACCAAATACAAAGCTGTAAAAGGCGAATACGACAAGCTAATGAGCAAAACAGCAAATAGTGGTCAAAAAATAGATTCAATAAGTTCACAATTAACCACACTGGCTAAAAAAGAACAAGTTCTAAAAGATTCGTTAAGACTCCTAGATAATGAGATAAAATCTTTGAAAGAAAATTATGAGTTTGCAAAAACTAAACTCGTAGAAATGGATAAAATGGTAAATGGGAATTCTGATTCTCTTAACATGGAGAGATACAAGGAGTTTGCGAAGATATACAATAACTCCAAATCGGAAGAAGTAGCCCAAATACTTGAGAATATAGATGCAAAAAAATCAGCTTACATACTAAAAATGATGTCTAAGAAAAAAGCTGGCAAGGTAATTGAAAGTTTAAATTCAGAATATGCTGCTAAAGTATTATTAGAAAGCGGCAAACTAAAATAACAGGATTGTTACACATTTAATAGTGCAAGGACGCACCGAAACAAATGGAAACAAATATAATGCTCCCGTTCTCGAATGGGACTGACACTATAATGCCTTCTAAAAAGGCAGCTAAGTTAACCGAAGAGGCGACAGAGTTCGGCTTTATGGATAACTTCCTCAACGTGCTAATCACGAATATGAACCCAGGTGATTTGAGCTTGGATTCACAAACTAGTGAGAAGCTATCAAAATTGGTCAATAGTGAGATTGAGTCTAATGATGATCTAAGTGGTATTGATTTGAAGCAATTTATTAATAGCTTGAAATCAGAACTAGCTAATGAAAGACCTCATAAACTTACATTGGACAGTATCAAAGCTACAATTACTCGACTAATCTCAAAATTCACAAATTTGAAATCTTCCCCTTTGGTAGATGAAGATATATTATCTAGTTTGAAAGATAGCATAGGAATAGAGAAAAGTGATATAGCTAAAGAGGAGATTGCCAAGTCACAAAACTTAGATACTTCTAAGATTTCCTATAAAGTTTATCAAAACCAGGATAATGATACTAGTCTAATCAATTCAGATTCAGAGAAATTACTTTTCAATCTCAGAAAATATTTGACAAAAGAAGAGTATAATACTTTAAAAAAGAATATACAATCTGGGGCAAATACTCAAGAAAATAAATTGACTCCAAAAGTAGAAGCTATAAGCAAATTCCTAACAGAAATGGCGGGCAAAGAAACTGAAGCCAAAATCAAAATAGTGACCAAGGCCAACGATATACTTTTGTCACAGGAAATAGATAATTCGAATAACAAAAACCAAGCTAATACTATTCCAAAGTATGATATGGTAGCATCTAAAATCAGTGATGAACTAAATCAGAATGTGTTGGAAAATGAATCAAAAAATTCGAATCCAAAATCTATTCTGAATTCAACAATAGACGGTAAAGTAGTTGAATCGGAAGTTAAGAATATAGTTGCTGTTGACGCTAAGCAAAATACTCAACAAGCTAAAACAATTAATGAAAAAGTATCGATAAGTGCAGAAAACCAGATAAAATCAGAACAAAGTCTAGGTGATAATGCCAAGAAAGATTCAGGAGAATTCGGCAAAGAATTCACTCGAGAGCAAACTAAAGAGACTATAAAGCAAAGGATAGTAAAGAGTGATATTTCTGAGTTGATAAACAGAACTAGTACTAAGAAAGTAGAATCAACTAAGACAGAAACAGTAACTCGATCTAACTTTGTAGAAAATGCAATAAAGACTATAAAAATGACCAAAAGCGGCGGTTCGAACATAGCTAGAATAACGCTCAATCCGCGCTCATTAGGTGACTTGACTATGAGAATATCTCTCATAGGAAACAGTGTTAAACTATATATAAAGGCAGATAAATCTGCAACTGCAGAACATATAGATAGACAATTGCCACTTCTGAAAGAAAGACTTTTTGAGAGTGGACTAAAAGTAGAGCAAGTGATAATAGAGTCTTCGGAAACTGATCACTTGGCTAATAATAATGAAAATCAGAACAGAAATGAACAAGAAGAGCTACGTCGTCAATTTGTGAAGTCATTCAAAGATATTGCAGCTAAAGAGGAATTTGATATTTCGATTAATGACGTAGTATATAACAATAGTAGTCCTTATGTGGGCTACACACAGGCGGGGAGTACAATAAATGTTTGAAAACGTAACTACAAATATAGCGACTATGGGAGGTAACTTTGGTCCGGCCGCATCTTCCGTTTCTAAAAATGAGGCCCAGGAACAAAAGGATCAGTTTTTAAAACTGCTTACATTTCAACTCAGAGCTCAGAATCCACTTAAACCTTATGACAATCAAGAGTTTGCAACACAGCTGGCGCAATTCTCACAACTCGAGCAACTATCAGATATTAAAGGTTTATTGGAAAAGCAAGCAGAAGTAAACATGACTCTATCACAAGTTATGTCAAATTCAGCATTGCCAGGTATGTTAGGCAAATATGCGAAAGCATATACGACTAGCGTTAATTACAATGGCGATCAATCCGTTTCGCTCGGATTTGACATGGATATGGATGCAACTGAGGGAAAAGCGACGATATACGACGACAAGGGAAGAATAGTAAGAACAATCGAACTATCAGGTAGCAACTTGAGAGTTGGTGAACAAACTATTCAGTGGGATGGTAAAGACGACAATGGTAATACCCTTGACGAAGGGAATTATTCATTCTTTGTCGACTTTAAGAACGCAAAAGGTAGTGAGCAGCAAGCCTCTACGTTTACCTACGGTAAAATAGAAGCAGTGCGGTTCAAAAATAACGGAACTGTACTAATAGTCGATGGATTGGAAATACCACTCAGCGACGTAACGGATATACGTTCCGAATCATAAATCGGTAGGGAAACTATGCCGGAAATAAATGGGATAAGAGTTCCGTTTATGCCGGTCGGCGGAGCTAATGCTCTAAAACACAGTGGTAAGCTTAATAGTCCCGGCATTTCTAATACGGGAAAATTTGATTCTATACTTCAGGATGAACTACAGAAAGTCAAATTCTCCGGACATGCATTAGAAAGACTAGAGAGCCGTAATATAGAGCTAAATGGAATGCAGCTCGGCAAGTTGAACGATGCTATAAATACAGCCAAGGATAAAGGCAGCAAAGAAGCACTAGTTCTTATGGATGAACAAGCTTTTATAGTTAGCGTGCAGAACAACACTGTTATCACTGTTTTAGATAAGAATACGATGGGTAATAATTTCATTGGAAATATAGACTCAGCTGTATTGATTTAATAAACCAGGGTCGGACCCGATTAACTCGGGAAACCCTCGCAAAGCTTGAATGAAAGATAGTTTTGCACATATAAAATAAGAAAGGATTTCTTATAAATTACCATGGAGGGTATTTTTTATGGGTCTATCAAGATCTCTTAGTACTGGAACGAGTTCGCTTAGGGCACATCAAAAGAAATTTGATATAATAGCCAATAACTTAGCTAACGCAAGTACAGTAGGTTTCAAAGCAAATAGAGTTACATTTGCTGACCAATTTAGCCAAACTTCTTCTTTGGGGCAAAAACCAGATTCTTCTGGTGCTTCTACTGGTGGACTTAATCCTGTTCAATTTGGATTAGGTGTAAAAGTAGGTGCCGTACAAAGAAATATGGATCAAGGTCTAATAGAAGTAACAGGTCGTGCACTAGATATGGCTATCAATGGTAATGGATTTTTCATATACCAAGCTGATGGTCAAACTAAATACTCTAGAGCTGGAGCAGTAGTACGTGACAGTAACGGATATTTGGTTGATGCAGGTTCAGGGTCGCATTTACAAGGATATAACCTTGTATATGATAACACTGGAAAGCCAGTAAAAGATGGTGAAGGAAATAATATACTCGATAGAGCATTATCTAATTTACGTATTCAACCTGGATTTCTATCTACTCCTAGACAAACAACCGAAATATCACTGAACGGTAACTTGAATGCCCAAATGGACACGGGTGAGATTCGCTCTACATCTATCAACGTATATGATAAAACGGGTGCACCACGTGAACTAGCATTGATATTCGAGAAAACAGCTAATCCCAACGAATATACTATCTCTGGTACAATCGAAGGAAATGCTATTACACTAAGTGATACGACTGTACAATTCAACGAAGATGGTAGTATAGATACACCAACTGAAATATCAGTAACTGCTGCAGAGCTGAATACTGTACTAGGTGGTGATTTATTTGATGCTACTACTCCGAATGACATTACAATGCTTTTTGTCGATCCTGATGGAAATTCATTTGGTGGACTTACACAATTCTCTTCACCAAGTAATGCTACTATCCAGTCTCAAAATGGATATGAAGCAGGTGAGTTACTGAATATGCAAGTTAGCCCAAGAGGTGAAGTTGTAGGTACATTCACTAATGGTCAATCAGAAGTTATAGCACAAGTTGCTATTGCAAAATTCACTAACCCTGAGGGTCTAATCACAGCCGGTGGTAACTTCTTCGAAGCATCACCAAATGCAGGTAGTCCTAATATTGGTACGGCAGGGGAGACTTTCCCTTCTTCATCTATAGCTGGTAGTGCATTGGAACAATCGAATGTTGATTTGACGATAGAGTTTACTGAGATGATTTCTACTCAGCGTGCCTTCGAGGCAGCAAGTAGAACAGTAACAGTAGGCGATCAGATGTTAGCAGAGATCAACCAACTGAAGCGATAAGCTGATATAAACATATTAGCATCAAATTTACAAAGCTACTCTTTATTTTCAAGAGTGGCTTTTTTTGTGTATTATGTAACTAAATTTGGACTTAACTGTTAGTTCTAATTATAAGTATTTTTTTAAATTTTTGTGAGGACAGGATGAAAACACTATTTACTCTTTTCTTATTAACGACTTTATCGCTTATTTCCCAAAATAGATTAATATGGGAAAATCAAGGAAGCCCTGTTTATAATAGCAATGCTATACTTTCTCAGACCGAGAAGGTAATGGCTGTTACCAATAGTAGTTCCAAACCTACAACTATTTGGGATGTAGAAAGTGGAAAGTTGATAGACACAATAGGTGGCCCAATGAGAATAAGCTATGACTTAACTCTAACCGGTAAACATTTCGTTTATTTAGATAATGAAAATGTACTGCATTTTAGGAATGTATATACTCATACTGATGATAAGACTTATAACCTCCCAACTGATATTCAAATCAATGCCCTTAAAGTCCTAAACAATGGACAAACCCCACAAATAGCATTATTAATCTATAAAGATAGTAAAATAGATTTAGCTATTCTAGATTTGGAAGAACAAAAAATAACACAGCAATATCCGCTGGAAAGAGAAGAGTATGAGAATTATGGTAATAGAATGTTTGTTGATACTTTCGGCGATTATATAGCGTTTAGCTTTTCAAATTATTCAACTCAAGATGATAAAGACACAGTAAAAAACAGAATAGTATTATTTGATATTAAAAATAAAAAATTGGTTACTAAAACAGTAGCTGTAAATAGAATAAATGATATCAAGCTAGTCCCTCAGAAAGATAAGATTATAGTTGCGACAGGTAGCTGGGATAATGATTTCGAAAATGTTTTAGTACTAGATTTTGATCTAAACAAGACAGCAGAATTCGATGGGTCGAGGAGAAATATATACAAATTAGATTACGTAAGTAATAGTTCTGAAGACTTATTTGCATTGTCAGATGACACTCTATTTACCCTTACCCCTGAGTTAATAATCAAAAAAGCTCAGCCATTTACTTCATATCAGTCTTTGGAGTTTATGAGCGGAAATAAATTTCTTCAAATGCTTGAATATCAGGTTAGAATTAGAGATATAGACACCAAAGAAATCGCCAATATTTATGAGGAATACCAGGGCAATATGCACCGAATGGACGTCACTGACATAGAGGTCAGTAAAGATGACAAGTACGTTTATAGTAGCTCTTATGATGGAACAATTAAGAAATGGGATGCTGTTAGCGGGCAATTTATTGAGAACTATATTGAAACTTACAGCTCAATTAGAAAGATTGAGATTTCGGAAGATGGGAAGTATTTTGCTTATTCTGGCTATGATAAAGTAAATAATATAACAATACTTAACATCGATACCAAAGAGGTACTAGCTGAGTTCGACATTCCTACTACTACTATTGATTTTGAAATAAGCAAAGATAGTAAGCAACTTGTTGTTGGCACTTACGGTGGTCAAGTTTACATATATGATTTAGACCAAAAAGTATTGACTGACAGTCTAGATGGTGGTAATTGGGTAAATGGAGTAGGTATTTCTTCTGATAATAAATATATAGCAATCGGAAACCAAGGCGGTGTATTCAAATTATGGGATTTCGAGAACAAACATATTCTATTCGACCAAAAGATAACCGACAAAAATGGTTTATACTCTTTAGAATTTTCAGAGAATAATAAGGAAATATTAATATCAAGCGGTGATGGGTCTTTGAAATTATTTAACATAAATGATTTAATAGTCCGGAAGCAATATTTTAGTAGAGATAATGGTAGTAGCTGGTCAATTTTTTATGATGCTATTTATTCTAAAGATGGGAAATCTATATTCGGTGGTTTGAATGGAGGCACAATGACATTTAAACTTGCAGAATCAAAAGGTGAGTTACTAGCACCATCAAACCCTAATTATAGTTCTTATTCTGTTGATTGCTTGAAGTACTTCAATAATGAATCTTCATTTGTAGCAGGTGATAGCAGAGGGAATGTTTCAAAATGGAATGGTGGAACAGTTAGTTCGGTCGAAACAGAGATAACGCGTGACAATTTGGTTTATCCCAATCCAGTAAGTAACACACTCCATCTGAATTTATTAAATACAGATTTAATTGATAGATACGAGATAACAAATATCCTAGGGGAAGTAGTAAGTGCTGGACAAGTCAATACTAGGGTTGAAGTTACAGGGCTGAGTTCCGGAACTTACATAATTACATTATATAGTAATAAAGGTTTGATAAGAAGTAAGTTCGTAAAGCAATAATTTATTTAAAATCTTTAAATTTACAAAGCTACTCTTGTTAAAAAGGGTAGCTTTTTTTTTGTTTACTTTACTCCCTCTCTGCTAGTATTTGGTAGAGCTTGGTGTCTTTGAAATCATTCCAAGCAGATTGCTTTAATTGTGTTCTATAATCTATGTCCTTTTCTTTATCGGGTTGAAAGCCATAATATAGAGTTGTATCAAAAATTTCTAAAACAGTTGAGTATCTTTCTTCATGATCCCTTTTTTCGATAGAAACTTTGAGACTTTCGTACGCTTTTTTCAAAATGCTATCTCTTTGTATAAAGCTATAGTTTGATAATTTATTTGTAATCACTTTAGTTAACCCTGTAGTATCTGACTCGTCATAGTGGTAATCTATATAATCTAAATATATCGCAAATGATGAATCATATCTTTCTAATGCAAAATTGAATTTGAATATCTTATTGGGATATTCCAATAAGTATTTAATAGTACCTGTTCCGCAATAGTGTTCTTCCTGGTATTTTAATTTATTGTCTAAATATACATTTAGTGCCTCTTCAAATCGACCAGTATTTTCATATATCTCTGCAGCCTTAAATGGCATATCATTTTCTAGATAAAAATTGAGCTCCTTTTCAAGCTCACTTATTTCATCACCTTCTATTATAGAAGTCTCAGTAGTATTTTTTGGATAAAAATACCAAACAAACACTGCGGATAGAAGTACAGAAAATATGTGAATTACCTTTTTCATTTCATAAAATAAGGATTTGGTATCAAAACACAAACCAATAGGCTCCTCGACTAGTTAAGAAAATCACAGAAATCTTAACTCGGTAACAATAATAGTTAAGAAAATTGCAAAAAACTTAACTTTTCTGTATGTTGAGTTAAGTAATTCAGCAAAAATTTAACTATTCTTCAATTTTAGTAAAAATATCATGAAAAATTTTATAGCAGGAAAGCAAATAACTCAAAAGAACTACAAAAGTTTTCAGCCTGAGTTCATCAATCGACAGTGGTATTTTGATGATATGGAACTTCTGAATTTATTAAGCAAAGCAGATAGACAAATTGGTAGATTGGATATGTATTCTGATTATGTACCCAATATTGATTTATTCATAAGCTTACACGTTGTGAAAGAAGCTACCCAGTCTAGTAAAATAGAAGGTACAAAAACTCAGATAGAGGAGGCATTATTAGAAAAGGAAGATATTTCAGATGAAAAAAGAGATGATTGGGAAGAAGTTCAAAATTATATTAGTTCGCTATACTCAGCTATTGATAATCTTAATAGAATTCCGTTTTCATCTCGACTGATAAAAGAGACACACAATACTCTATTACAAAAGGTGAGGGGTATGAATAAAATGCCAGGTGAATTTCGGACTAGCCAGAATTGGATAGGTGGAGCAAGTATAAATGATGCTACTTTCATTCCACCACATTGGGAGACAGTAGATGAACTTATGAGTGATTTAGAAAAATTTGTACATAACGAACAGATTCAGATTCCAGAACTTCTGAAAATTGCTATTATTCATTACCAATTTGAAACTATACATCCATTTTTAGATGGAAATGGTCGTGTAGGTAGGTTACTTATTACTCTCTATCTTGTAGGTAAAGGGATATTGAAACTGCCAATTCTATATCTATCAGACTTCTTTGAAAAAAATAGAACCTTATATTACGATAATCTAACTAGAGTTAGAGAGAAGAATGACATAAATCAGTGGCTCAAATTCTTTTTAGTAGGGGTATTAGAAACGGCAAAAAAAGGAATTGATACTTTTGATAGTATCTTGAAACTGAAGGGTGAAGTAGATGAAAAACTTAGAAAGATGGGAAGCCGAGCTGCAAATGCACAAATGCTAATAGATGCAATGTACACTCATCCACTAATAGATGCAAATAAAGTTCAGACTATAACAGGACTATCTAAACCAACTGTATATAAGCTATTAGATGATATGGTAAAGTCTGAAATTCTAGTTGAGCGAGATATAGTTACTAGAAATAAGACTTATGTTTTCGAAGGATATCTAGATCTATTCAAATAAAAAAAGCCCATCCAAATAAATGGACGGGCTTGAATATGTGTGTCTAAAAAAGACAAATTTGTAAGGGAACCGAAGAAGAACATAAGCTGATATAGATTTTGCTAATTATAGATAACTATTTTTTCGCATAAGGTAGACCAACTTTAGTTTGGTACGAAACAGCAACCACTATAAATCGCTCATCTTCATACTCATAGAAAAAGCTATCATCGTTTTTATTATATTTGACAAATACTTTTCCGTATTGCATTTCAGAAGGATTTTTATTTTTACCTTTGTCTAATGCTACATTAATTATGATGCCACTCTTGTCCCCCGGATTGATAGTATCCAAATCCAAAAGCCTATAATCGTAATTTATATTAGCAGAACTTTCGCTCATGTCAGTACTCATATGGAAATCACTTAAACTGTTTGCATATATCACTTTATCTGATATCATGTATGCATTAGTTGCCTTCACTGAATTAGAATATGGCATTTTATTAGCCGACCCAAATAATATACTACTGCTTATACTTGTAGCATACAATCCTAACGACCAATCTTCTATTTCAGTTGTTGATATCCTTCTTGCTCTATCACCATCAAATAATTGGAGTCCACCGCCTTCCCAAGATCCAGGTTCATATAACCTAAAAGGTTCTTGATTGAACTTTTCAAATCTCTTTGCTGTCGCCCATTGTATTATCAAAGGATCAGAAGTTTGTCCATTTTCATATACTGTTTTGACTTCAAATGAATATACTTTGTTTGGTTCAAATCCTTTTATAATGTAAGGCTTATTAGAACTTTTAGTTGTTAGTATTACTTCCTCTGATTCATTTCCCCCAATTTCTTTTACTTTTATTTCATAGTATTTTAGATTATCACGTATAAAAGTTGCTGCATCATTCCACATTATACTTATTGTTAACGAATCTATAGAAGTTGCCATAAGATCAGTTGGAGGGTCAAGTTTAGTACTCACGTCTAGGCTATCTCCACCTGAATTACAAGAGTATATAAAAGGTATTAAAGTTAGAATTAGTCCAAGTATAAAAAATCTTTTTGTCTGTTTCATATTACATCATATTATGGATAAAATTTTTGTCAATCTAATAAATTATTTCCAATTCACAAACATTTCCTAATGAGTACTTGAATAGTTATAGTAACGTAAATGTTTGTTTCTTCACTATTACAAGGGCATGAATTGTAGCTATAAACACCCTTACGAATGTTTGTCTTAGGATTTATTCAATAAATACATTAATATTTCAGGTGAGATAACAGTTAGAATCGTGGGTAAGTGTACAAAAAAAGCCCATCCAAATAAATGGACGGGCTTGTTTTTATGCTGGCGGAGAGACCGAGATTCGAACTCGGGGACGGGAAACCCGTCACAGCTTAGCAGGCTGCTGCATTACCACTCTGCCACCTCCCCAACAGTATTTATTCGCAGATGCGAATTATATAGACGGACAACTTAATAGATAAACTTGAATATTAAAAACAATATTTGAAATAAATTAATAGTTTTCTTTGTTATAGCTAAAAATATATATAATTTTGCATTCGATTTAATAGAGAATTTATAAAAAGATATTAAATCTATAAAACTAGAAATATAATTAAAGCAATCAAAAAATTTAAGGTAGCTCTCAAATGAAAGAAGGATTAATCATACAGGTCATAGGACCAGTAGTTGACTTAGAGTTTTCGGAAGGTAATATCCCTGATATTTTAAATGCAATTAAAATTCCAACTAAAAACGTAGAAACAGGTGAAGATTTAGACCTTATCTGTGAGGTGCAACAACACCTTGGAGAGAACAGGGTTAGAACTGTATCAATGGAATCTACTGATGGTTTGGTACGTGGAATGAAAGCTTATGATATGGGTGAACCTATATCTATTCAAGTAGGACCAGAAATTCTTGGTCGTATGTTCAATGTTATCGGTGATCCTATTGATAACAAAGGCCCTATAAAAGGTTTGCATACTTCTCCAATTCATAGATCATCACCTGACTTCAAAGTTCTATCTACATCTTCTGATATGTTTGAGACAGGTATCAAAGTAATTGACCTTATCGAACCATTTACAAAAGGTGGTAAAACTGGTCTATTCGGAGGTGCTGGTGTAGGTAAAACGGTTATAATCCAAGAATTAATCCACAATATTGCAAAACAACACGGTGGATATTCTGTATTCGCAGGTGTTGGAGAGCGTACTCGTGAAGGTAATGACCTTTACAGAGAGATGGAAGAATCAGGCGTTTTGGACAAAACAGCATTGGTTTTCGGTCAGATGAATGAGCCTCCAGGGGCACGTATGAGAGTTGCACTTACAGCTTTAACCGCTGCTGAGTATTTCCGTGACGAAGAAGGTCGTGATGTTCTACTTTTCGTAGATAATATTTTCCGTTTCACTCAAGCTGGTTCTGAGGTATCTGCACTATTGGGCCGTATGCCTTCTGCTGTAGGTTACCAGCCGACATTGGCTACTGAGATGGGTGAGTTGCAAGAGCGTATTGCATCTACTGACAAAGGTTCTATCACATCTGTACAAGCGGTTTACGTTCCTGCAGATGATTTGACAGATCCGGCTCCAGCTAATACATTCGCCCACTTAGATGCGAAAACAGTACTTTCTAGAGATATCGCTAACTTAGGTATTTACCCTGCGGTTGATCCTTTAGATTCTTCTTCTCGTATTATGGATCCGAACATTATTGGTCAAGAGCACTATGATACTGCTCAAAAATGTGTTCGTACACTTCAGACTTACAAAGATTTGCAAGATATCATCAATATCCTAGGTATGGATGAGCTTTCAGATGAAGATAAGATTGCAGTTTACAGAGCTCGTAAGATAGAGAAATTCTTCTCACAACCATTCAACGTAGCTGAACAATTTACTGGTTTTGCTGGTAGATACGTAACTATCGGTGATACAGTAGCTGGTTTCAAAGCTATTCTTAATGGTGAATGTGATGAGATACCTGAGAATTTGTTTACTTACAAAGGTACTATCGACGAAGTTTTTGACACAGCTAAGAAACAAGGCGTATAGTAAGGTTTACTATGACTGATAAAATTTTATATTTGGAGATAATCACTCCTAAAGAAGTAATATTCAAAGGTGACGTTCTATCGGTGACTGTACCGGGTTCGAAATCACCTTTTCAGATTCTATTTAATCACGCACCTATTGTATCCTCTTTGGATGAAGGTCAGATAAAAATTGCTGACTCAAAAAATAAAGATTTGGTTTACAAAAATGGTACTGGTTTTGTGGAATTGCAAAATAATCGCATCTCTATATTAGTAGAAGATGCAGTTATAGAAGAGTAAGATAAAAATGTATTAAAGGCAGATATAGTTAATCTGTATTTGCCTTTATTATTTAAATTGTTTCGTATTCAATATTTTGAATTCACTAAAAATAAAGTCATACCGCTATGGCACACGATAAAATTCTGCAAGAAGGAATCACATACGATGATGTTCTTCTTGTGCCCGATTATTCGGAAGTCCTTCCTCGAGACACTTCGCTAAAGACAAAATTAACTGACGGAATAGAACTGAATATACCATTCATAAGTGCAGCTATGGATACTGTGACAGATGCAGAAATGGCTAGAGCTATAGCTCGTGAAGGTGGAATAGGTGTTATCCATAAGAATATGTCTATAGCAGAGCAAGCATCACAAGTTGACCAAGTAAAACGTTCGGAAAGTGGGATGATAATGGATCCCGTTACCCTAACGGTTGACAAAAAAGTCGGTGATGCGATCAATCTGATGAATAAATATCATATTTCTGGTATTCCAATCATTAACAGTGATAATGAGTTAATAGGTATAATCACTAACCGTGATTTACGTTTCAACCCAAATAAGTCAGAAAGCATAGCTAATATAATGACTAAAGAAAATATCATAACTGCTCCAGAAGGCACTACGCTAGAGGAAGCAGAAGAGATATTGCAAAATCACAGAATAGAAAAATTACCAGTTGTAGATGGCAATAATAAGCTTTGCGGTCTAATAACTTTCAAAGATATACAGAAGAAAAAGAATTTCCCACAAGCATGTAAAGACTCACATGGTCGTTTACGTGTTGGGGCTGCAGTTGGTGTTACTGCCGACACTATGGATAGAATTGATGCATTAATCTCTTCGGGTGTAGATGCTGTATTCGTTGATACTGCTCACGGACATTCTCGTGGAGTATTAGAGACAATTAAGAAAATAAGAGCAGCATATAAAGATTTACAAATAATCGGTGGTAATATAGCTACTGAAGCAGCAGCATTAGCTTTGGTAGAAGCTGGCGTAAATGCTGTAAAAGTTGGTATTGGACCTGGTTCTATTTGTACTACTCGTATCATTGCTGGTGTGGGAGTTCCACAACTAACGGCTGTACTTAATGTAGCAATGGGATTAAAAGGCACTAATATACCTCTGATAGCAGACGGTGGGATAAAGCAAACTGGAGACATAGCAAAAGCTATAGCTGCTGGAGCTGACTCTGTTATGATAGGTAGTATGTTTGCTGGTCACGAAGAATCACCAGGCGAAAAGATTATATTCGAAGGTCGTTCATATAAAATGTACAGAGGAATGGGTTCTATAGGAGCTATGAAAACTGGTTCTGCAGATAGATATTTCCAAGATATGGAAGATGAGATCTCTAAATTTGTACCTGAGGGAATAGAAGGTAGAGTACCATTCAAAGGGCAAGTAAGCGAGACGCTTTATCAACTAAAAGGTGGTCTGAGATCATCTATGGGATATTGCGGTTGCCAAGATATACCTACTATGAAAGATAAAGCAAAATTTATAAAGATAACAAATGCGAGTATCAAAGAGTCACATCCACACAGTATTCGTATTTCTAAAGAAGCACCAAATTACTTTGTTTAAATAAATAAAAGTTTAACATTATGGCAAAAAAAGCTACAACAGAAACGACCAAAAAGTCAACAGCTAAAGCTACTACGAAACCTGCTACTAAAAAGGCAGCAACGAAAAAAGCAGATACAAAAGAAGCAGCTTCTAAGAAAGCAGCATCTAAAAAAGCTGATACTAAGAAAGTTTCTACAAAAAAAGAGAAAGCTGGAGCTGACAATTCAATAGATAGAGTATTGATGACATTTACTCCTTATCCTGAACTAAACGATAAAAGATTAGAGCAGATAAGATTTATGATAGATGATCAAAAGCTAGATGCTATGATTGTAACTCACATGCCAACAGTCAGATACCTAACTAAATTCTCTGGTTCAAACGGAGCATTACTTGTTACTCCAAATGATTTACATTTCTTCACTGATGACAGATACGAAGAATCAGTAAAGACTGACTTATATGATTTACCAAATCTAACTGTGCATATCGCTCGTGATGTGTGGCAATATATGGTAGATGCTAAAGTTTTAACTAAGATCAAGAATTTAGGTTTCGAATCTGATAGAATAGCTTATACGGAAGCTGTGGATATAAGAAACGTAATCAGACCTGTCAAATTCAAACCAGCTCCAAAAGAAGTAGAGCCATTCACAATGCCTAAAGCACCAATTGAATTAGATCATATAAAAGCTGCTTGTAAAATTGCTGAATCTGTTTACGAAACAATGAAGAAAAAAGTAAAAGTCGGAATGACTGAAATAGAACTTCAAAGTGAACTAATCTACGAAGCTCGTAAACAAGGCTCAGAAGGTGAACCGTTCAACCCAATAGTATTATCTGGCGAAAGAACATCTATGCCTCACGGTCGTCCTTCTCATAGAAAAATCAAGAAAGGTGATTTGATCCTTTTAGATTTTGGAACTATGATTGAGGGATTTGGTTGCGATATCACTAGAGTATTCTGTATGGGTAAACCAACTAAAGAACAAGAAAGCGTTTACAAAATAGTACATGAAGCAAAGCAAAAAGCTATAGCTAATCTACGCCCAGGTATCAACGGTAAGATACTAGACGAATATGCTAGAAAGCATATAGAAAAAGCTGGTTATGGTGATAATTTCAAGCACTCATTAGGTCATGGTATCGGAGTTGCTGCTCACGAGATGCCTTTTATTACTTTCAGAAAAGAAGAGAACGTACCAGTTGGGGTTGTATTAGCAATCGAACCAGGTATTTACTTCGAAGGTAAATGGGGTATCAGATTAGAAGATAACGTTCATGTAACTTTCGATGGCGCTGTTTATTTTACTAGTGCACCTGCTACTTTGCCTGTTGTTAAATAATTAATAACACAGCAATGACAGATAAAAAAGTTCTTGTGTTAGCATATTATTTCCCTCCTATGGGACTTAGTGGAGTACAAAGAACTCTAAAGTTTGTAAAATATTTGCCAGAATTTGGATGGGAGCCAATAGTTCTCACTACAAATTCTGGCTCTTATTATGCTTATGATGATTCTCTACTTACTGAAATAGAAGAGAAGAACATAAGAATATATAGAACCGATGATGAATCTTCCAAACCACGAAGCTACCCATCTACATTCGTTCAGAAAGTTGGGCGATATATAAGTGGAATGTTCCGTCAACCAGACAGCAAGATATATTGGAAGAAAAAAGCAATTGAGACAGGCAGTAGAATAATAGAAGGGGAAAGACCAGATGTCATTTTCTCTACTGCTCCTCCCTTTACTAGTCATCTAGCAGCAGCTGAATTAGCCGAGAAATACGGCATACCGTTAGTCCTAGACTACAGAGACCAGTGGTACGGCAACCCATTCAACGTTATGCCTACTAAATTCCATAAACACTATAATAAGAAACTAGAGGCAGAAGTTCTAAATAAATCTAGTAAGATAGTGGTTATATCTAGAGAACAAAAAGAGAGATTACTAAAAATTTATAAGTTATTAAAACATAATGACATTAGTATCGTTAGTCATGGATATGACAAAGAAGATTTTGAGAATATAGAAACAAGATCTGATAAGAACGATTTCTTAATTACTCATTCTGGATTATTCCAAGACAATAGAAATCCTAGACCATTTTTTGAAGCATTTAGAAAGCTAATAGATGTTAATCAGATGGATAAAAGCCGTATAAAGTTAAAATTAGTTGGTTTGATGAGAAAGAATCATCTAAAGCAAATAAAGAAATTAAAAATAGAAGAAAATGTAATTCTGACTGGAAATGTCAGTCACAAAGACGCCGTTGCTCATCTAATGCAGTCGGATGTTCTTTGGATATTACAAAATGACGATGTTCGAACTCCGGGTAAACTATATGAGTACTTCGGAGCAAAAAAGCCAATATTAGCTACTATGCCTAAAAGCTATATGAGAGATTTGGCTGTGTCATCGGGAATAGCCCTTACAGCTGAGCCGAATGACAAAGATGATATATATAAGGCACTAAGTACATATTACGATTTATGGAAGAGGGGCTCACTCCCGAAAGGGAATAATGAGTTCGTAAGTAACTATGATAGAAAAGTATTAACAGAAAATCTATCGCAAATCTTATCTTCTTCTTCTGTTATATAATAGTATTTAGTAAATTTGAGATTATAATTTTATTAACTATTTAAACGGAGGTATTTTTTTATGAATTTAATAAAAAAATTATCACTTTTGACTGCATTAGTTGCAGTTATGTTCGCGTTCAATGCTTGTGAAGAAGACGCAGTATCACCAGTTGAAGATACACCTAGTGCACCAATTGGTTTAGAAGCTACTTCTATCAATGACAATACTGTCCATATCAAATGGCAAGATGCTAGTGATATAGATGTAACTGAGTTAAAGGACTATACTATTACTTATTATCCTTCTAACACTAGTTCTACAAATGCACCTGAGTTGACTGCTACAGAATCTGGCGTAGCTTTTGAAATAGCTGGTTTGGATATGGATAAAGAATATACTTTTGAAGTAGTAACTAACTATGACAATGGTAATTCTTCTTCTGCAGCAATGATCAAATGGGCTCCGGCTATGAGATTTGTACAAGTTTCTGCTAATACAATAAGACTTTATTCAGCTAATGTAGTTAACAAAGGTAGTGGTCTAAAACTAGCTACTTATGACGGTATTGATGAAATATATCTTCCTGAAGTATTGACTGTTGCAAATATATCTATGTGGAATTTAGGTTTAAATACTAAAGATTCTAAGGTTAAATTTGGTTCTGCTTCTAAACTAGATTTTACTGGTGCATCTACAGCTACAGAATCTGCTGAAGTATCTGATGCAGTTCCTGCAGCTAGCTTGAACGATGTATTCGATTCTCAAGGATTAGATAATATGAACTATAGCCAAGATGTTCATGACTTAACTAATGCTACTTCTAGTGTTGTTGTTTATGTGAAATCTACTACAAATGGTGAAATTCACTATGCTAAAGTATTTTTGAAAAATGTAAATGGTAGCTTCTTACAAGGTACTACTGGAGATCAATACGTAGAAATACAAATTTCATATCAGTTAAATGCTGGTTTCCCTTACGCTAAGAAATAATAACTAAAGGTAAATAACAATGAAAAAATTATTCATAGCTATTTTGATTTCTGTTTCTGTTATAGGTCTAGCCGTAACTCAGATGGATATCAATGCACAATCAGGAATATCTGGTACGACGGTAAGTCTATCATCTGAATTTATTAATTCAAATGTTTCGATAGATAAAGAGAGAGCAACAGAACTTTACAAAGCTGGGCAGGCATTAGTATTCAAATCTAATGGTAAACTTTACTTTGTAATGAACTCTGCTGGAAATTTAGACACTAAAAACCTTATCAGAAATGCTGGCGGTGATTATACAATCAGTGGTTCAGTAAAGTCGGCTAAGGGTTTTAATTATATATTCGCTAATTCATACAACTAAGGAGTAAATCATGAAAAAAATACTATTAGTATTATTGCTATCGGGTTTACTGTTTGCTTGTGGCGGTAAAGAAGAAGAAAAAGACACACCTGCTGAAGAAGCATTACAAGAACAAGTTGATGCAGCTGAAGAAGCAGCTGAAGAAGCTGTAGATGCAACTGAAGAAGCGGCTGAAGAAGTTGCTGATAAAGTTGAGAAAGCAGTCGATGATGCTAAAACTGGTGGCGAAACTACAAAGCCAACTAGTGGTGGCTGGACAGGTAAAGTTGTGAAAATGACTGACTTCCTTTCTGGTAACTATGAAACACTAAGTGTAGCTAGAGTAAAAGAACTAGTTATGGCTGGTCAATACGTTGGATTCTTGTCTAATGGTACTTTCTATATGGTATATAATGCCGCTGGAAACTACGATTGGAAAGGTCTTGCTAGAGTTTCAGGCGAAGAGTCTGTAACTATAGAAGGTAAAGTAAGTAAAGTAAATGGTGTTTCTATTATTATGGCTACTAACATAGCTAGCTAATAACCCACTCACTTTGCAGTATATTAGAGTCACTCTTGATAAAAGAGTGGCTCTTTTTTTTTTGAATTTGAATTAAGAATACTGAATACTTAGTATCCTTTATAGTGAGTCACTCTAAATAGCTCGCCAAAGTGAATCCACAAAATAATGTTTACAATCATAATAGTTTTTGACTATCTCAAACCCTGTACTTTCTGCTAGTTCTGTTATGTCAGTATCAGAGTATTTTTTAGAGATTTCCATAAATATTGGTTCACCATATTTGAATTCAAATACTTTGTCACTAAAACGAACTGTTTGGTCTTTCAAACTAATTAAGTAGCTACTTGCTTCTCCTGATATTGGGTTATATGTGGGGTAGTGCTCGTAACTGGGGACGTCAAAATCAGCTCCTAACTCCTCATTGATACGGCGCAGTAGATTCAAATTGAACTCTCTAGTAACTCCACTTTTATCATTATAAGCATCTAGTATTATGCGGGGGTCTTTTTTCAAATCGAAACCAATCAATGCAAAGTCTCCTCCACGAATATTTGCTCTCATTTTCTTGAGAAAATCAATCTCACCATCATCTTTGAAATTTCCGACATTAGAACCCATAAATAAAACCAACTTTGTTGTACTCTTACTTTTCAATTCATCTAATGCTGAGAAGTAGTCATCATTGATTGGGTTCAAGTTAAGTTTAGGTAGTTCCTTTTCAAATGATTGCGTAAGGCCTTTAAGCGCTGTATCACTAATATCTACGGGAGAATAAATGAAATCCTCTGTATGATTTAATATTTCTTTCAGAAGTAGTTTAGTTTTGCTACCGTCACCTGCTCCAAACTCGACTATTTCGAATTTTTTATGAGGGTTGAAGTCATTATATATATCTTTTGATTGTGTGTCTAGTATCTCGTATTCTGATTTGGTTAGGTAGTATTCTGGTAGTTGCATTATAGTTTGGAATAGTTTGCTACCAGCTTTGTTGTAGAAGTACATAGAAGGTAAAGTTTTTGGCGATCTGGTAAGACCAGCCACTATGTCAACTAGAAAAGTATCCGTCATAAATTATGTCCCATTGATAATTACAATAAACGGATTATTCGAGATATATTGAATGTGGAATGTCATTTATATTACTGTTTCAACTAAAAAGATATGCACCAATCTATTACTTAGTTTATCTATATTATTCGATTTATTCATTTTGGTTGAAAAATTCTAGAAAGTAGTTACTACATTTCCTTTCTTGCTATATCAATAGCAGCCTTTATACCATCGGCACCACTAGACACAATACCTCCAGAAAAGCCAGAGCCCTCTCCTACGAAGTATAAGTTACTAAACCCATCGCAGAGTCCATCTCTTGACCTATCTGCTTGTATAGGCGATGAAGTGCGTGATTCTAGTCCCATCAATATTCCTTGGTCAAAGCCCATCATTTGTTTGTTGAATTTACGTAATGCTTCTTTTTGTGAGTTTATAATATTAGCAGGTAATAAATCATTCATATCTGCAGTTTTCAGATCAAATGGATAGCTAGAAGCAGGAAATGAAGAAGTGGTTTTACCATTGATAAAATCAGCTACTTTAACTGCTGGTGCATCATATCCATCAACATAATCATAGAACTTTCGCTCTAGATTCATAACCCAATCTAATGCTTCTAGAGGTTCAACATTTCGGTTTAGTTGTTTGTTCAGATCTAATCCAGCAACTATAGCTGAGTTAGCAAAAGGGTAATTTCGTTTATAATTGCTCATACCATTTACAAGGTTTACACCTTGAGTTGGAGGGGCTGATACTACATTGCCACCGGGACACATACAAAACGAATAAACAGGGTTAGAAGCATCGTTGAATGTAAGCGCATAGTCAGCAGCTTTTACTCCAGGGAGTTCATTTGTACGCCATTGAGCATTATTGATGATATCTTGAGTATGTTCGACTCTGTTACCTATAGCAAATGGTTTAGTTTGGAATCTTACGCCAGATTTTATTAGCATTTCATAAACAGGATAGCTAGAATGCCCAGATGCAATTACGAAATAATCTGCTTCCATTCGTCCTTTGTTTGTTTCTATAGACGTTACTAGACCATCATTTAGATTAATATCAGTCATCTCAGTATCAAAGAGCATTTCACCACCGAGATTTAGAAACTTCATACGTAAGTTTTTAGCCGTTTTAACTAACAAATTAGATCCTATGTGTGGTTTGGCTAGATAGCGTATCTCTTCGGGAGCTCCTGCTTCTATATATTCGTTGAATATAAATTTTCGTTCTAGTTTGATAGTTTTTGTTCTAGAAGTAAGCTTTCCGTCAGAAAATGTACCTGCGCCTCCCTCTCCAAAAGCATAATTAGACCTTTCGTTTAGTATGCGTTTTTTATGGAATAACTTCACATCTTTTATTCTTTGGAATACTTCGGGGCCTTGCTCTATTAATCTGACTTTAAAACCAGCCTTTCTTAATACATAAGCTGAATAGAAACCAGCTGGGCCACTACCAACGACTATTGCTGACTTTTCAGTGTTAATATGAGGAATCTCAAGTTCTTGGCTATCTAGTTCGTCGCCCCCATTGATTGATTTCGAGGAGACTGAAACTCTTAAGAGCCAGTGTATATTGCTTTTTTGACGCCCATCGAGTGATTTTTTATCAATAGAATATTCAAAGTCTGTCGTTGAAATTGTTTTCTCTATTCTATAACGAAGAGTTTCTTCGGTATAGTCGGTTGGCATTTTGATAGTAAGTGATTTATATCCCATAGCTAAAACTCATTGTTATTGAGTAATTATTAGTTTTACAAATATAGGGAATTGAGAACTTTAAACTATTATGTCAAAACATCACTTTACTTTCTATTCCTTCACAAATTTTGATATGTTGTTACCCTGTTCATCTACAACGAAATAGACACCAGTTGATAGCTCGGATACTTCCACTTTGCCGTCAGTGACTATTCCGCAGTTCTTGACTACTGCTCCAGTGCTGCTAATTATACTCAGCTGCATCGGTTTGTCAATTTCTATCTGAATGTAGTCTTTCGCTGGGTTGGGGTACACCGTCATTAATTCAGCTTGGTCGGATACTTCGACAGAGCTGATGGGGTTTTTTAAACGATATAGTTTAACCCCAGACCCATCATAGTCTGCTAAGAAATAAGTATAGCCTTTGTAACTTTTAAGGTTCAAGAACACATAATTAGGTTGATTAGAAATGCTTGAAGGTTTTATTAATTGGTAGTTGTTGGACTCTAAATCATAAATCCAAGTAACAACTTCTGATGATGCTTTAGGGTCTTCTCTTAAATAAATTATATTATTTTCTCTTTTATAAATTGTAGAGTAATGATCATTATCTTTAAAATTGTTATTTAATATTTTTACTTCGTTAGTAATTCCATTTAAGGAAGCTAACGAATACTTGCTATTACTCGATAATGTAAAGCTTATGGCATTATCATTATATATTAAATTTGAATCAAAGTATTTAAGTCCTAATGGAATTAATTCTTTACTTTTACTTTTATCTATATAGTATCCAACATTATTTCCATTTTCATTTAATTGAAAAATAAACATATTCCTAAAACTTGCTATGGCATGAAACTTATCACCAATTATACCAATACTTATTTTTTCTGTACCTTCTGTTGTACCATCTGAACTCCAGTAAGTATTACCAATTTCTGGATTATACGTTCTAAAATAAAAATAGTCTTTATACCCATCTATAGTTCTAATTAATAGATACTTACTTTCATTCAATTCGGTAAGATTAATCAATCTATTTGTACCTTCGGGAGTTCCATCTGTGTACCATATACCCTCTGATCCTATTGAATCCATTGCATAAAAGTATATTTTATCTTTCATCTTAAAACAACTTGCCAAAGCAATTCGCATTTTTATCAAATCTTTATTTAGATTTACTGTACCATCTGAAGTGCCATCTGTAATAAACAAATCATTGTAGGGAAAAGAACTATTATCCACAAATAGTAATTTATCATTCAAAATTAGATTATCGTAGTTTAACATGAAGTCTCGATAATCTTCATAGCTTCCTATCTTTATGATATTTCCTTTCGTACCGTCTGTAATCCATATATCACCACTATCAGTATCATTGATGGTGACAACAACTAATTTGTCATTTAACTTCCTAATTTTAGCAAAGCGTGTATCCAAAATTTCAAAAATAAACTCTGTACCTTTAACAGTACCATCTGTAGAGTGTAACTCCCAATTCCTTGAATGAGAGGTATTTATACCTTTAACAAAATAAATCTTATTTTTATATTTTATAAAGTTACTTATACCAAGATCAAAAGTATATGCAAAATATTCCGAAAGTTCTACTGTTCCTGACTCAGTTCCATCAGATGACCATAATGAGTTGTAACCTCCCCAGTTATCTAACTTATCGGCCTTGGTTTCAGCTACAAATAGTAAATATCCTTCTAATTCATCATTTACGAATTGTGGTTCTGCATGTCCATTTGGATTAATTTCCTTTAGTTTTTTTAGATTCCCTAATTCTCCATTTGTTACCCATAACTCTAGACCGTTGGATTTATCATCTAAAGTGATAAAAAGCAATCCATTTTTCACAGCCATCTCTGTAGTGTTCCAATGATTAAAGCTTTGATTAAAAACTAATTCTGGTTCAATATAGTCAGTTTGACCATACATATAGAATGGAATCAATATCAATAAAGCTTTTATAATCTTTTTCATTTTCTTATTCCTTTACAAATTTTGCTATGTTATTGCCTTGCTCATCTACAACGAAATAGACACCAAGTATTAGCTCAGATACTTCTACTTTGCCGTCAGTGACTATTCCGCAGTTCTTGACTACTGCTCCAGTGCTGCTAATTATACTTAGCTGCATCGGTTTGTCAATTTCTATCTGAATGAAATCTTTCGCGGGATTGGGGTAAACCGTCAATAAG
>JAGXGG010000080.1 GCA_024636855.1 Ignavibacteriota bacterium
AGTTTATGGTTCCAATATCCGCCACCATTATTTCTAATGGCTATGTTTTCTGTGTGGTTAGCTAATAAGCTTTCTATACTTTCATTTTCTAATACTGTGCCTTCTATAGCAGCATTTAATTTTGATGTATAGCCAGCGTGGTGCTTAGTATGGTGTATTTCCATTGTTTTAGCATCTATATGTGGTTCTAATGCATCATAAGCATAAGGGAGTTGTGGAAGTTCGAATGACATTACTTTTCTCCTGATTTTCTTTATTTAAAAATTGTTTAAATTATGGACTAAATAATAGTAAAAAAATTGTACTCTTTCTAACATTTAGCCCTAACAATTTGAATTATCAGTTAGTGTTATACTCTCTCAAAGTGAGCGGTAAAATGTCTCAAAAATTCTGGTTCATAAGTGATCTTAATACCTTTGGAGTGATTTTTTTCTGCTATTATTTCTTCGAAAGTTTCTATAACGTAGTCTATATGGCTTTGTGTATATACTCTTCTAGGAATAGCTAATCGAACTAATTCCATTGGAGCTGGTATTAGCTTGCCATTCTCATCTTTCTTACCGAACATAACAGAGCCTATTTCACATCCTCTGATTCCACCTTTTACGTATAAATCACAAGCGAGGGATTGCCCTGGAAATTGGTCCACAGGTATATGGTCATAGAATTCTTTTGCATCTATATATACCGCATGGCCTCCAATGGGGCGCATAACAGGTACACCTAATTCTATTAATTTATCACCCAAGTAAGTCGTACTTCTTATTCTATAATGTAAATAATCCTTGTCGAAAACTTCTTCTAGACCTATCGCAATTGCTTCCATATCTCTTCCTGATAAGCCACCATAAGTTACGAAACCTTCTTTTATGATAAGTGTATTGATACAGCTATCTGATATTTTCTTGTCATTCAGCGCTATGAAACCACCCATATTAACAAGCGCATCTTTTTTTGCACTCATAACTGCACCATCTGCCAGTGAGAACATCTCTTTTGCTATTTCTTTGTAAGTATGATTTTCGAAACCCTCTTCTCTTTCCCATATAAAATATGAATTCTCAGCTATCCTACAGCAATCAAGAATATATAGAACTCCGTGTTTGTCACAGATGCGTTTTACTTCTCGAGCATTGTGCATACTTACTGGTTGACCGCCTCCACTATTATTCGTAACGGTTAGTATAACAGCACCGATATTTTTTGAACCATATGTTAGTATATTATCTTCTAATTGCTCTATATCCATATTCCCTTTGAAAGGGTGGATAAGTGATGGTTTTTTCCCTTCTTCAGTTATGCAATCTATTGCCATAGCTCCCGAATATTCTATATTAGCTCTAGTAGTATCGAAGTGAGTATTGCTCAGGAATACTTTACCTTTTCCTCCTAACTGAGTGTAGAGTATGCTCTCTGCTGCTCTTCCTTGGTGGGTAGGTATTACATTTTCATAAGTAGTTAGGTCTACTATTGCTTCTTTCATTCGCTTCCAACTTATGGATCCAGCATAAGATTCATCTCCACGCATTATGCCAGCCCATTGGTTAGCACTCATTGCTATCAGTGAGCAAATCTATTATTACCCTATTAGCATCAAGTAGAAACAGGTTATTATGAGCTTTCTTTAGATACTTTTTTCTTTCTTCTTCGGTTGTAATTGTAATTTGTTCAATTGATTTGATTCTGAATGGCTCTATTATGGTTTTGTGCTTCATAATTATTCTCTTTCATATAAATATTAATTTCTTGTAATTGAAATTAATAAAAGCAATTAAGATAAACAAGAATAAATTACATTAAACTCTTAAATTATTAGGTGCGTAGTATTATGTTGAAATTCGAGCTACATTTATTAGTGTATACTAACTATTTGAGGTTCGTTACATTCAAACTCTAATAGACTAGAAGCTAGGTGACGGAATTCAGGTGATGATTTTGAAATATAAAACTTTACATTTTTATGATTAGTTTTATCTGTAAGCATTTCTCTATGCTTTAGTTCTTTGTAGGTATCGTGAGCAGCCCAATCGGATGGGTCAACTATATGTAAATCAGGAGCAAAAGTTTGTATTTTCTTCTTCAGAAATTGGTAATGAGTACAACCCAATACCAGTACATCTATATTTTCATGGAGTAGGGGAGACATATATTCTTCTATTATTTGATCTGCTTTTTCAGTATGTATTTCATTATTCTCAACTAATTCCACAAATTTAGGTCCAGCTTTTTTGAATAGCTTCACTTTGCCAGAATCTTCTGGCTCTTCTAGGGATTTACGGAAATGGGAATTGCTTATAGTAGCTTCAGTAGCAATAATACCTATGTGGCATATCTCATCTTCATCAAACTCAATTGCCAATATTGGTTTCACCAAATCTACAAGTCTGACATTCTCGAAATCTTCTTTTAGCTCTTCTCGAGCGTTGTTGGAGGCAGTGTTACATGCCACTACGGTCATTTTCACATTCTTTGATTTCAAAAACTGAGCACAATCTAATGAGTATTGAACTATTTCTTCTTTTGTTTTAGTTCCGTAAGGTACTTTTTCAGTGTCGCCTAAGTAAATAAATTCTTCGTTTGGCATTAACTCTAACAGAGTTTTAAGCACTGAAACTCCACCAACCCCAGAATCGAAAACGCCAATAGGTCTATTGTCCAACTTTTCCTCTCAATATTGCTAAATAATCGTAAATCCTATCAGGCAGGATAGATACTAAATAAGATCCAAAACGTGTTTGCCAAGGGAATGAATAACTTTTTTTATTACTTTTGATTGCTTTGTAAATCATCTTAGCTGCTTTGGGTGCATCCATAATAAAAGGCATATGATGTTGGTTCTTTTTAGTCATATTTGTATCTACAAATCCGGGTCTTATAGTCATAACTCTTACTCCGTAACGCCTCATCTCAGCTCTTGCTGATTCCAAATAGCTAGTGACTGCTGATTTGGAGCTGCAATATATACCTGATCCTTCGAAGCCTCTTACATCAGCCATAGAGCTGACTCCAATGAATTCACCTTTTCCTTTTCTTTTGAAATAAGGAAATAAAATACTACCAAAATTTACAATTCCGAAATAGTTGACTCCCATGGTATTATGAGCTGTCTCTATATGCGGAATCGAAAGTGAACTATTTAGTCCTAAACCAGCATTCAAAATAGCCATATCTATAGAGCCAAACTGCTCTTTTGCGATGTCAAATGTTGCTTTGCACTGATTATAGTCAGATACATCACAGCTAATATAATGAATATTATTATCAGATGAATTTATTTCTTCTTTTAGTGTGGCTAATCTTTCGGAGTTCCTTGCTACCATGTATAGATTGTGACCATCTTTAGCTATTAGTTTACATAGCTCACGGCCTATTCCTTCTGATGCCCCTGTGATTAGTATGTTCATTTTCTGTACTATTCTGGCACTCTTATGTTATAACTTTCTTTACCTGGTGAGTTCAGCTCTCTTTTGATAATCCAAGGATTTAGTAGCTTTACAGTTTTATAATCCGTTCCATTATCTTTAGCCCAAAGAGCCAAATTTTTAATAGCTGAATTTACTTCTATTTCTTTTGTAGCTGGATCTTTGTACCCTTTCATATTACTAATATCGAACCCATATTTACCAGGGTTTTGCATTAACTCTTTGATTACTAGTATTCTAAAATAATATCTAGAAGTCTCTTCATTTAGATACAAATCTGTATATTTATCCATCATTTGAAATTCGAGGTCATTGGCAATACCATTCTTACCCCTATTGTATCCGGCTATTGCTAGTGCCCATGTTTTGAATTTTCTATGCCCCTCTGATAAGTACTGTAGTCCTGCGATAGTACTCTTTTCAGGATGTCGTCTCTCATCTACATAATCATCAACTCTCAACCCCAGTGAGCGAGCAGTTTCCGGCATTATCTGCCAAAGTCCTTCGGCACCAGCCGATGAACGTGACATATATAATGCACTTTCAGCTACCGAGACATATTTCAAATCACTAGGTAGGTTGAATCTATCTAAATAAGTGTCATAAAGGGGGAAATATCGCTCAGATCTTTTCATATATAATATTACTTGACCAGACTGTTGCATTAGTAATAGGAACTCTCGTTCAGCTCTTTCACGTAGCTCAGGGTCGGATAAATCAACAACTTCTCCGCAAAGCGATAACGTGTCAGGTAGTCCTACTTGTGATACATAAGTATTGTAGTTCTTATACTTTACAATAGCACGAGAAGAATCTGTCTGAACTAAAGGTGCCAGAAGAAATAATATAAATAAAAGCAGTTCCATAGTTATAATCTGATAAAGTTATTGCACCAACTCATTTCATTGTTTTCGTTGGTAGCTATCGCGACTAATTTACCGTTATTTTTAAGATTTTCAATCTCTTTTTTTAATGTTTCTATACCGAATACATCAAGATTAGATGATGGCTCATCAAAAAAATATGCCTGATAGTCTCCTATCAGATTCAAGATGATTTTTAGTCTTTGTTTCATTCCTGAAGAGAAGTTTTTAATAGGTACGTTCTTTTTTCTGAGTAGCTCGAATTTGTCTAAATAATTATCAAATTCAGATACATTTTCTTCTGTATTCCTTAGTTTGATTACCAATTTATATATTTCTAGAGGTGTGTAGTCCTCGTATAAATTGTAATAAGGTGCAACGTAGGATATGTTTTCGAGTGTTATTTCATTATTATCCTTTATATATCGGACCTTCCCTTTTGTAGGGTCAGACTGTCCAGCTATTATTTTGAGTAAAGTCGATTTACCAGAGCCGTTTTTGCCTGTGATAGCTGTCACTTCTCTAGAATTTAGTTTGCAATCCAAATCTATAAATATGTACTCTATATAGTCATAAGACTTAGCAAGCTTGTCAACTTCTATTGTCAAACTCATTTCTTCACCATGAATTTACCAACTTTAGAATCAACATCATTGAAAGATTTGAATATATAAATACCATCAGAAAAAGTAGATAATTCACCGCTTTGGAAGTTAAGTACTAGCTGTCCCTTATGTACGGCTACTTCTTTTCTTCCAGTATAAACTACATTCATATCAGGTGTATATATTTCGATATTAATATTATCATAAACTGACGATTTATCAGGAGCAGGTATGTGTAGAGATTCATTGAAGTTCAATAGATATGGATTTGGATATGCGTCTGCATATCTAAGCCCTTTTTCACCTCCGAATTCTAACACCGAATTGCAATATACTTCATCAGATTCATCTATATAATAAAGTGCTAATTTATTCAATGGTTGTGAAGTTGGTATTTGGTCTAATGACAAAGTATAAGTTGCCTTCTTTCTGATGGATTGTCTGTTCCGTGCATTTTCTAAGTCAGTATTAGCAAGTATTACGATGATTGTATCATTAGTTGATTTTTCGTTACTTTGTACTAGTACTCTTGTAGGGCTGAAAGTAAATGGAATCAAATTAGCGGTAATTTCTAATTCATTCTGATCGAATTTCACGTCATCCGTGAATGTGATTTCAGGTAATTCAGTAGAGTGAAGAAAGTAATCATTACCTGAAGAATAAGCTCCTGTGAAATACATCCAAGTACTAAATTCACAAAAGGCATCTTTAAGAGTACTAGAATTAGAAACTAGAACATTATTAAGAGCATCAACTGTCTTTCTATTATTAGCTAATTCATTCCATAGATCTAACTGAATCCCATCGCCGAATTTGCTATAAGTATATTGAAAGAAGATTGCCATACCATAACCTGCGTCAGGACTTTCCTCATTTGTTAATGACATATCCATAGGGAATTCGAACCAGTTCTTTACCCATTGTAAATAATCTAGTATCTCTGGAAAAAAGCGATATTCCATAAAAGTAGAAGTCATTTCTGCAAGTACTCGAGCATTATTATCAGTCATGTAGTACTGTATAGCATGGTGAAACTCATGGAATATAGTGATTTTCAGACCATCTATTCCTGTAGTTCTAAACTTTGGAGTCTCTGAATAATCATTTTCCAACACCATAAATGATGACCTGAAATTCGAGTTATTAGGGAAAGAACTTGTCTCAGGTTGCATAGCTCCATAATAAGGAGTATTTTTCAGTTCTTTGATAAATATATCGTACATTGGAGTTCCGCTGGACATACTATCCATTTCGGAGAAAGGGAAACCTAACTCAATTACTTCTTTTTGATATGCTAACTCAGCATAATAGGCAACTGAATCTATGTAATCAGGTATTTCGTTGTTGTTTGCATCATTGTTATCAACTGCATTGAAACCAGTTAAGTCATAATGAATTGCAAAATGTTTGTTTTCGGTAATTAGAATATGCTGCATGTTCTCTCTTGAGATAACTTCAGCCATTACTTTATTGACTTTACCATTTTGAAGATTATCTAAAGCCTGAGGATAATAACATTTATGGCTACTAGCATTAGAATAGGAAAACGTGATTAATAATAAGAATAGGTACTTTTTCATAAAAGTATATAACCAGATTGTATTAGCTCGTGATAGTTTCGCAGTATAGTACGAATTAACGGAAAAGTTCTTTAATCATTCCCCAAGTTCTTTTCACTGAACTCACGTTATGGCTAATTAGAATTTCTTCAGAATCTTCGGAAGTACCATTATCATATCGAACTTTTATCTTGTATTTCAAATCAATTTTTTCTTGAACTTGAGCGTTTTTAGAATTTTTAATAAATGCTTCCACGTCAACGTGCTTGTAACTAGAGTTGTCACCCTTCGCTTCTTTTTCAGCTATCTTAGTGAATATCCCATTATTAGCTCTATACAGTTCGTAGCTTTTTACTTTAGCTTCACTGCCCAATATCCATTCTACTAAGACATTGTCTCCTTCAGGTCTGGCGTTGATCCGAGAGAAATCTAACGTACTAGCTAGTAGTGTAACTGCCGTTATTAAGAATAAAGATATGTAAATGATTTTATTCATCGCTGTAATTTAATTAATTATTTCCAATTTTAAAACTACTTACTTTACGATATAACACTTCTATTAGATTTTTAGTTACAAAATTAAGCATAACTACTAATAATACTGTAAATAATGCGTTAAGTTTCTATGAATTAGCAAAAAACTTGCCGAATTAATAACATATTTCATTTTTTTATAAAACTATTATTAACTTGAATTATTATAAATCTAACTAATTTTATTCCTTATGGATGGTCTTTTCAACGATATAAACAAAGCAAAACAACTGCGAAATACACCACTTGCAGAGAGAGCAAGACCAAAATCCATAGATGAAGTAGCTGGGCAAAAACACCTAATAGGAGAAAATGGACCTCTCCGTATGTTCTTCGAAACTGGGAATTTCCCATCTATCATTTTTTGGGGGCCTCCGGGAGTAGGTAAAACTACTTTTGCTAGCTTGATAGCTGAAGCCGGTGATTTTACTTATACACGGATTTCAGCTATAGAATCGGGTGTAAAAGAGATAAGGGAAATTATAGCTCGATCGAAGATTAGTTTTGAGAATGGAAAGAAAAATCTTCTATTCATTGATGAGATACATAGATTCAACAAATCGCAACAAGATGCTCTCTTGCACGCTGTAGAAACTGGAATACTAACTCTAATTGGTGCAACAACTGAAAACCCTTCTTTCGAAGTTAATGGAGCTTTGCTTAGTCGGTGCAATGTATACAAACTGAATCATCTCGATGATAATGAAGTGAGAGGTCTAATAGAGAGAGTATTAACAACTGATATAGTTCTTTTAGAAATGAATATAGATATCAAAGATTGGGATACTCTAATCACTTTATCTGGAGGAGATGGACGTACTGCAATTAATGTATTAGAAACAGCCATTAAGTTCAGCAAACCCAATGAGAATGGGACTATTGTTCTGGATACCAAGTTATTCGAAAGCTCATTACTACGCAGGGTAGTCAAATATGATAAGAAAGGCGACAATCATTATGATACCATTTCAGCATTTATAAAATCTATGCGAGGTTCAGACCCCGATGCAGCTTTGATTTGGCTAGCAAAAATGATTGAGGCAGGTGAAGACCCTAAATTCATAGCTCGTAGATTAGTTATATTCGCTAGTGAAGATATAGGCAATGCTGATACTAACGCATTACGTATTGCAACTTCAGTATTTGAAGCTGTCAATCTAATTGGTATGCCCGAAGCAGGTATCAATCTCGCGCAGGGTGTTACGTACCTATCATCTGCACCGAAATCCAACGCTTCATATACAGCTTATAAAGATGCATTAGAATTTGTTAAAAAGTCTGGTGAATTGCAAGTTCCCTTGCCACTTAGAAATGCACCTACAAATCTAATGAAAGAAGAAGGTTATGGGAAGGAGTATAAATACCCACATGATTTTGGTGGATTTGTAGATCAGAATTATTTCCCAATTAATGTTAAAAAACGTTATTTTTACAATCCTAAAAATTCTGGTTTGGAAAAGAAGATTAAGGAGCGTTTAGATTTCTTGTGGAACAAAAAAGACGACAATCATTGAAAAAAATACTCTATACTTTAATTATATCCGTACTAATATTAATACTACTATTTATTAGCTATTCTAATTCTAAACTAAGCGAGTTGCCATCATTCAGCGATACTGTTACTGTATTCGTACCTAAAAATTCATCTATTAATACGATAGTTGAGAAATTCAACGAGCGAGATTTACTTCAACCATCATGGTTGTTTACTAGCTATATTAAAATCAAGATGAAATTAGAAGGTAAGTCTGTTTTTGCTGGATATTATGATATTGCACCTAGTACAGCAAACGAAGATATAATTGATAAGCTTTTCACCGGCGGATATGCAAAGACTATAAAAGTTACTATACCAGAAGGCCTAAGTAATAAAGAAACTGCTGCTCTCATAGCTGAGAAGCTTAATTTGGATTCGAAGAAGTTCCTCGAAATAGCAAACTCAGATAGTTTACTAAAAGTATGGAATATCCCTGCTAAAACGAGTATTGGATACCTTTTACCTGAAACTTATGAGTTTTATGGTGATGAATCAGAACAAGTAGTAATAGATAAACTGCTGAAACATCATTTTGATTTTTGGACTGACGATAGGGAGCAAGACCTAAAAGCGACTAAGCTAACTAAACATCAGTTACTATCTATCGCGTCTATAGTACAAGCCGAAACTCCCTTGAAATCGGAGTTACCTACTGTAGCCGGTCTTTATCTGAATAGGGTGAGAATCGGGATGTTACTCCAAGCTGACCCTACAGTACAATTTGCAGTTGGTGAGAAAAAGAGATTGTTAAACAAAGATTTGCAAGTTGACAGTCCATACAACACTTACAAATATGCTGGTATTCCTCCTGGTCCAATTAACAATCCTGGAAAAGATGCTATAAAAGCATGCCTTGACCCAGAGGTACATGACCTTCTATATATGGTGGCTCATGGCGATGGTTCAGGTGCACATTACTTCGCAAAAACGAATTTAGAACATTCGCGTAACGTAGCAAAATATAAAAGAGCTAAAGGAAGATAGATATTTAAGTGCTTTAGAATCAATTATTCTCTAATTATTACCTAAATTTGAATTCAATTTCCGAACATTATTATATATTTCTCCAATGAAAGTTTACAAGCGTCAATTCAAATCCGGACTAAGAGCGGTCATAATCCCAAAAACAACAACACCAATAGTGACGGTTAATATATCGTACCAAGTTGGGTCTAAGGATGAAAAAGTTGGCAAGACAGGTTTGGCACATCTATTCGAACACCTTATGTTTGAGGGGACTCCAAACGTACCCAAAGGTAAGTTTGACCAGATATGCTCCGAAGCAGGTGGTACTAATAACGCTTATACTACTTATGATTGGACTACTTACTATATGACTGTCCCAAAAACTCAGCTTGAGTTAGCGCTTTGGCTAGAAGCAGATAGATTATATAATTTCGAATTGCAACAAAGCGTACTCGATGTACAAAAAGACGTAGTAACTGAAGAAATATACCAAACAGTAATCGATAGACCCTATGGGCAGTGGAGAGATCACTTATCTACTATCGCTTTCCGTAGTGATTGCTCTTATTCTTGGGAAGTACAAGGACTAATAGATGATGTTCGTAGTGTTACTTTAGAAGATGCTAATGATTTCAGAAACAGATATTACAAACCAAGAAATGCTGTACTTACTATATGTGGAGACGTAGAAGTAGAATCTACTTTTGCCTTGATAGAGAAGTATTTCAATGAAGGAAACGGTACAACGGACTCTGTGGAGAGAAATCAATTCGTTCCAGAGATGAGACTGACAGGTGGAGTTGCTAGTTACGAAGATAATGTTCCTCATAGCGCTGTTTTCGTTTCATTCCATTGTGCTGGTTTTGCAGAAGGAAGAGAGGACTATGTGGCCAAAGTATATACAGATATTATGGCTCGTGGTCGTAGCTCAAAGCTATATAACTCTTTAGTGTATGAGAAAGAAATTGCTTCTCATGCTGGTGTGTTTTTCGACAAAAGAGAGAATTCATCACTACTTACATTCTTCATTATAGCAAATGAGAATTTAACTACATGCGATGAATTGTACGATGCTATGATGACAGAGATCATTAATGCTAAAAAATCTTCATTTTTTGCTTCTGATCTGGAACGTTCTAAGAATTACGTAAAAACAACTATCAGTGGTAGTTTTCTAAAAACGGGTGGGATTGCAGATCTAGTTTCAACTAAAGAAATGTTTGAAAATGACCCTGAAGCAGCTTTCAATCTGGTAGAGAAATATGATGCTATTACTATGGAAGATATAGAGCATTTCATGGAACAGAGAATACTTGAAGATAAAGTAATTCGAGTAGATGTAGTTCCTAAGCCAGAAGAAGCAGAAGAAGAGTAAACTACCGAAGTAATAAACTCGAATCGCCATAACTCAAGAAACGATTGTCGTTGCTGAGAGCAGATTCGTATATATCTGTCCACATATCACCCACGAATGCAACACAAATTTTCAAACTTGTAAGGAGTGATTAAAGTCAATATAATTAACCTTACGAACATTTTAAGTGACACTAACGTTAGTTATTACTTAAAGTCCCTCTACTAAATATTGGAAATAAAAATGAAAAAAATAATAACTATACTACTAATAGCGATCACATATTCATCATTTGCACAAATGGAGTTTGAGGAGGTTTTGCAACTTTACCCCGACGGAAATGTCAATAGTAGTTATCTATTATACTTAAATGGTGATAGTGCCTTCGTAACTTATCATACAGGTTCATTAGGAAGTATGTCTCATTTTGTATTTACTACAAATTCTGGAGAAAATTGGAGAAATATGAATGACTTATTTGAATCTTTAAATATCTCTGGGTTAGATCCTTATAACTTTCATTTATATTCAAGAAGCGAGGAAGACTCTACAATATACCATTACAATTTTGATGGGGAAGTTATTTATGAATCTGAATATTTACTTCAACATTTTAAAGGATTCATGAGATTCAGTCCTATTGATCCAAACTTCTTAGGTTTACATGTTGCAATAGAGTACATCCAATTTGAACAGTATCAACATTATTTCTATTATTCAACAGATTATGGAAAAAATTGGAACTTTATTAATGTTGAGAAACACCTCCTTGAAGAAAAGAATTTAACTTTACCATATAACGTGACTATTGGCTTTGCTCCTAATCTAAGGAATAAAAATAAAGCATTATTTCAGTTCAACTGGCATAATATGTTTGGAACGTATTTTAGTTTGACAGGGAATTTTGATTTCTACACTAAAGAGATGAGATTCTATGATAATAACACTCTTGGTAGTTGTTATGGGTGCTTATCGGAAGATGAAGTTATATACAACACAAAAACTCAAGATTCAATTATTAGATATAATTTAGAAACAAAAGAAAAAAATAACTATTCAAGGTTTCCTAATAGTATTGGGTGGGATCCTGATTCAATAAGTGAAAATAATGAAGGACAAAACTTAAAACTGCAACGCTTTAGAGTAAATTCATCGAATCCAAGTCATCAGATTATGATGATAAAATATACTGAATATAACAAAAATAATAGCCCATTGTATAATTTCATTCATCAATACTTTTTTCAATCGCTTGATTCTGGAAACACATGGGAATTTATTTATCTGAATGAAGATAGATTTAACATAATAGATGATTTTTATATAAATTCAAAAGATTTATCATTATGGCTTGTAAAAAATATTCACAACGCAAATTCGGATTCCCCTTCTAGGTTGTACCCAAAACTTTACCGTTCTCTGAGTCCAGTAACTTTTGTTAAGAATATACCAAACAATACAGAATTAACTGCCTATTTTAACAAAAATACTTTAATCGTGAATAGTAAGAAGAACTTATACGAATCACAAATTAATATATACAACCTACTTGGAAAAGAGACATATAAAACCAAAATAAACTTAACTAAAGGAAATAATCAAATTTATTTAAATGATAATTTAAATAGTGGATTATATTTCATAGAAATAGAGAATAATTACAAAAAGAGTATTGTTAAACTAATTCGGAGTGACTAAGGTGAAATTGGTAACTACCTAAGTAGTAAACTCGAATCGCCGTAGCTCAAGAATCTATAATTATTATCTAATGCTGACCTATATATATCGGTCCACATTTCACCTACAAATGCTGAGACAAGTAACAACAGTGTGCTTTTGGGTACATGATAATTAGTAAATAGCCCATTAGTAAATTTGAATTCATAGCCTGGGACGATTATTAGTTCTGTTTTCCCTTGTAATACATCGTCTTTCATAGAATTTATAAGATTATTAATCGATTCAATAGGGGAGAGTAACTCACCACTTCCGTACGGCGACCATTGATTTACTAAGGAAGCCTTGTTGAATTCTTCTATATTATTACCTCCCCAAAAAAGAGATTCCAAAGTTCTTATACTTGTAGTACCTACACAAACAATATTTCTTTTCTCTTCTAAGTCTTGTTTTAAGTCATTGAGAAGGGATTTATTAATTGAGAACATCTCTGAGTGCATTTTATGTTCACTCACATTATCTGTACTCACAGGCAAGAATGTTCCTGACCAACATGAAGAGTCAACTCTCTTATCTTTATACCCTTTTCCTTTAGCTTCGCCAATATCTCTTCTGTGAAGTGAAGTCCCGCTGTTGGTGCAGCAATAGAACCATCATCTTTTGCAAATACTGTTTGGTAGCTCTCTTTGTCAGATTCTTCGGACTCTCTATTCAGATATGGTGGAAGTGGTAGTACTCCTGAATTTAGTAATAATTCAGAGAAAGTCCCTTGTTCCCAAGTGAGTCTAACTTTTACTTCATTTGCTTCTTTTTCTAATACTTCAGCTGTTAATTGCCCGTTTACGTCTTCTAATATCGCTCCGACTTTTATTCTTTTACCACCTATTATTGCTTTCCAGACAGCGGTTCCCTTAGCTTGTAACGCTATTTGTGGGTCATTAGAAGGTTCTATAGGTTCTACCAGTAATATCTCGGCTCTGCCACCAGTATCTTTCACCATATAGAACCGACCTGATATTACTTTAGTCTTATTTATATAAAGTGAAGTATTTTCTGGTAATATATCTACCACATCTTCGAAAATATGGTGTGTGATATTATTAATAGATGAGTTAGCAACTAATAACTTTGATTTTGCTCTATTCTCAAGCGGATATTTTGCTATTCTATCTTCAGGTAAATCGTAGTCAAAATCGTTTATATTTATATTTGGAAGCATAATTTTTGAATTTTTTCGTTTTTTATTAAGTGCAATTTAAGAGAAATATTATTTGTAGTAAGAATCTTTGTATTTAATAACATCCACTTTATTTCGTAAATTGTCAATTCATAATATCCCAAATCATTTAAAATATTAATATTAATATGTCAAGAATACTTATTATAATTACTTCGATTATTTTTCTCTCACCTTCTTTATATGCAAAAACAGACATCAAATTAAATTTAGAAGTTGGTGAATCTTATCATCAGACCATGAATGCTAAATCAGTGATTAACCAAGTTCTGAGCAGCAAGGAAATAGATATGCTTATGTCGATGAGTGGTAGTATGACATATACTGTTACTGAAAAAAAAGAGAATATATACACTATGGAAGTAGTCTATGATAGTCTGAGTATGGGAGTCTCTATGCAAGGATATAATGCTGAATATAACTCGGAAACCCCTAAGGATACTACTGATTATATTTCTATTCTTCTAGCCGCACTTAAAGATACAAAGTTCGGAATTAGTATGACGGATAGAGGTAAAATAGTTGATATTAATAATTTCGAAAGTCTATTCGATAAAGCTTTTAAATCAATACAGAAACTAGAGCCAACGGTTAGAAAGCAGTTAGAAGCAAACTTAAAAAATTCATTTGGTAAAGAGAATTTTAAAAATAGCTTCGAAACAATAACTGCTATATTTCCTCCTAAACCGGTTGAGATTGGTAGACAATGGCAAGCAGAAGCAGTTTTGAATAATAATATGCCTGTTCGTATAAATACTTTGTATAAGTTCGAGAATGAAACAGATGATAATTATGTGATAACTGGAGTCGGTACACTTATTTCGTACCAACCAAAAGATGGGAATAATAATACAACGCCATATACTTATCAGTTAACTGGTACGGTAGGTTCGGAAATCAAATTAGATAAGAATACCGGATGGATAAAAGAAGCAAGAGTAAAACAAGAAATGAATGGGTACTCAATGTTAAAATCAGAAATTGGTACAGAGAACCCTAATAAAATAGAAATGGAATTCAAAGTAATAACAACATATAATGACTAATATGGTTAGTATTGCCATTTATATAAAGAGATTTGTAAAAGTTTGGATTCAATCAATCTTAACAGCAAACGTAGTATTGTTAATTGGTCTACCTATAATTGCGAGCGACCAAATTATACTTGATAGCACACTACCCATGAGTTTGTTATTTGCATTAGTAATAGCCACTCTCGGAGCATTATTCGGCTCTTTTATACCTTTAGCTATTTTTACTCTAGTCCACTCAAAGATAAATCAAGGGGAATCGAAAGTAATTGCTTTAGTTAACCATACTATGGTATCCTTGGTAGGATACTTAATTGCATTTCTTTTTGTTAGCTCTTTTTCACTTAATAACCATAATGTTGTATTCGTAGTAGCCATATACCAAGCGTTTGGTATTGTCTATCTGCTCAATGATATTAAGAAATTCAAAAAAAAGATTACTGAGTGATAATAGTGAACTCCACTCTTCTGTTTAATTGCTTGCCTTCTTCAGTAGCGTTACTACCAATAGGCTTAGTCTTACCATAACCTTTTGATGTTAATCTACTTGTATTGATTCCCTTGTCCAATAACCATTGAACTACTGATTGCGCTCTGTCCGATGACAATTTCATATTATTAGCGTCATTACCTACATTATCAGTATGACCTGAGATTTCAATAGTCATTTTACTATTATCTAAAAGTAGTTTTTTCAAGTTTTCTAACTCATTTTCAGATTCTTCTCTTAATATAGCAAGACCTGTATCGAAGAATATATTATTCAATCTTATTGTTTGCCCTATTTCGACTGGTACTAAGTATAGATTCTTTTCAATCTCTTTATATTCTTTTAGTTCTGTCAAATCTAAGTTTTCAGAAACTGATACAAATCCTTTAGCATTTGATTTAAAACCATAGTTTACACCACGAGGTAAGACAATCTTGTATTCACCAGTCTCTGGGTTAGAAGTAGCATTACCATAGTTTTTATCGTCTTTCAATCCAAAATATTCGATATTTGCAGCTATTGGCTCATTAGTTTTCTTATTCAATACATTTCCATAAACTAATACTACTGGGTCTGGCTGAGCAGATTTAGATAGTTGTACTTTGACCAAATCTCCTGCACCTTTGGAGCCTTCTAGCTTCTCATAAGATACCATATAGGCTTCATCTCCTTTGGCTGTCAATGTAAATGCGAATTCTCTTCCACTTGAATTTATTGCCGGACCTAAGTTTTTCGGTTTTGACCAATTCATCCATGTTTCATCTAGCCTCTTAGTAACCCATACATCCTCTCTACCATAACCGGGTAACCCTGCTGTTATATAATAAAGGGTTGTATTGTCAGCAGCAATATATGGCTTGAAATCATCTGCAAATGTGTTAATCTTGTCACCTAGGTTTATAGGTACTCCGTAAGAGCCATCTGATTTTAAAAAGCTAAGATATAAATCCTTTTCACCTCTAGTATCATTTCTTTCAGCAGAAGTGAATAAGACTTTTTTGTCTTGAGTAAAGAAATAACTTACATGATTATTTTCATTATAGTAATCTTCTATTATTATTTCAGTCGGTACATCCCAACCCACAGCATTCCTTCTTGCAATAGATATCCCTCCACCCTTCCAATTTCCGACACTATCGTAAGTATTCATAAGATATAATGTATTATTGTCTGGAGTAATTGAAATTAAGGAATTAGGACTATCATTATTAATTGGTTTTGGCATTAGTTTGGGTTTACCCCATCTCCCATTTTCTTTTACAGAAAACCATATATCCTGATTGAGCTCAGCCCCAAAGTGTTCAGGATGGTCATCTCTAGTGAAGTATATCGTATTCCCATCTGAAGATAAAGTAGGTGATAATTCATCTGTTTCGCTATTGAGCTCTTTTAAGACTACTTTCTCAACATCTGTTAGTGGATTATCAATCAAGTCTATATTTTTCTCTGATTCCCAAAACCGAAGATAGTCAGCTGTAATTACTTGTCCTGTATCTGTTAGAAAGAAACCACACCAGTAGCCATTAGGAACGAAGAAAAAATCATTATATACATTCACTCCATTTATATAATATCTAGCTATATAATTAGTTCTTTCCACCCTTAGTACGTTCCAACCTAATCCATCGACTACATCAGATTCAGTCCATTCGACTTGAGCATGATATTCGTCATTAAAATAAGATTGAATTTTATAGAATCCATTATCTGATATTGAGAATAGATAAAAATCATCGGCATCAGTATTTGAATTTATGACCAGTCCGAAAGGCATTCCTTCTGCACCTTTTTCAAACTTAATTTTTGCTTCTATTGTGTAATTACTAACATCCAAATCCTTTATATCTAGAAGCTCAATACTAAATTTGGTATTATCTCCTGAAATATATCTATAAGTATAAAAACCATCATCTACCTCGCCTTCTTTATCGTCTCTTTCATCTAATGTCAATTCTTTAGGCTCTAAAGTGCCATCGAAATTCTGATCATAAATCAACTTCTGAGAGAATAACGGTGAGACAATTAGCAACAATAAAATTATGAATACTTTTTTCATAAGTGTCCTACACTTTAATAATTAATTATTTCAACAAAAATTACTGAGTTATAATAGTAAATTCCACTCTTCTGTTTAATTGTTTGCCTTCTTCAGTAGAGTTACTACCTATAGGCTTGTTCTTGCCATACCCTCTAGAAGTAAGTCTAGCTGTATTTATTCCATGGTCTAAAAGCCATTGAACTACAGCTTGTGCTCTGTCAGATGACAACTTCATATTATTCGCATCATTACCTACATTGTCAGTATGACCTGAGATTTCAATTGTCATCTTACTATTATCCAACAGTAGTTGCTTTAAATTTTCTAACTCATTTTCAGATTCTTCTCTCAGTATAGCAAGTCCAGTATCGAAGAATATATTATTCAATCGAATAGTTTGACCAATTTCCACAGGCACTAAGTAAAGATTTTTTTCAATTTCTTTATACTCTGTTAGTTCTGTCAGGTTTAAATTTTCTGAAACAGATATAAACCCTTTAGAGCTTGATTTGAAACCGTAGTTCACACCTCGAGGAAGAATTATCTTGTACTCACCTGTTTCCGGATTCGATGTTGCACTGCCGTAATTCTTATTGTCTTTCAAACCAAAATATTCGATATTGGCCGCTATTGGCTCATTAGTTTTCTTATTTAATACTTTCCCATTGACTAATACAACTGGGTCTGGTTGTGCAGATTTGGAAAGTTCGACTTTTACTATATCACCACCACCTTTATATCCATCTAACTTCTCGTAAGTCACCATGTATGCTTCATCACCCTTAGCGGTAAGGGCAAATGCATACTCACTACCGCTTGAGTTTATAGCTGGACCTAAATTCTTAGGCTTTGACCAATTCATCCAAGTGTCGTCTAATCTCTTTGTTACCCATACATCCTCTCGACCATATCCAGGTAATCCACCAGAAATATAGTAAAGAGTAGTATTGTCTGCAGCAAGAAATGGCTTAAAATCGCTAGCGAAAGTATTTATATTATCACCTAAATTTATTGGCTCTGAATAACTACCATCTTCTTTCAATTTACTTACATATATATCTTGACCACCTCTACTGGTCTTGGTCTCAATAGCAGTGAATAGTATTTTCTTATCTTGTGAAATAAAATGTGAACCATATTGATTGTAATTATAGAATTCGTCTATTTTTATTTCTTTTGGTATGTCCCAGCCTGTTGAATTTCTGTTTGTAGTTGACATTCCTATTCCATTACTATTCCCATTCTTATCATATAAATTAGTAAGATATAAAGTGTTATTGTCGGGAGTAATAGCTATTAATGAATTCGA
>JAGXGG010000081.1 GCA_024636855.1 Ignavibacteriota bacterium
AATCCACCTTTTGGAAGTAAAGAAAAAGAACAGAAAATACTTCAAACTTATGAATTAGGGAGTAAGAGTATAAATAAAAAATCTCAAAAAACTGAAATTCTTTTCCTTGAAAAAGGGATTAAGTTATTAAGACCAGAGGGGAGAATGTTAATAGTTATTCCTTCAGGAATATTAAGTAATGCAAGTTATAAGTATGTTCGTGATTATATACGGAGTGTCTCAGAAATTAGAGCTATTATTGAATTACCTACACATACATTTGTTCAATCTGGCGTTCCTACAATAAAAACAAGTATCCTATATTTACAGAAATTTTCTAAAGCGAAAGCTGATGCTTTATTAGACAAAAATTTAATAAGTGATAACCAATCTAATCATAAAGTTTTTATGGCAAAAGCTGAAGATGTTGGATTTGAGCCAAATGGGAAAATTATAAATTCTAGCGAAAAAACAGATTTAGATTTAATACTTGAAGATTATTTTACAAAAGAACAAATGCCAAAGATTTCTGTTGATTTAATAAGATATGCTAATTCAAACTTTATTAAAAAAGATGAATATCGAATTGAAGGAAGTTCAATACGTGGAAAGAATAAAGATTTAAAAACTTCATTTTTAATAGAAGAAAATCTACTTGTTGATAGACTAGATCCCAATTATTATTTCTTTAGAATTAATTCTGAAGAATTATTAAATGAGTTTGAATCAATTAAAGATTTAGTTATACCAAAATCTAGGAAATTTCTTCCTAAATCTGATATTGAATTAGATACAGAATATAAGGTACTTTCTGTTACTAACAATAGAGGAGTAATTTTTAAAGAACTTCGGAAAGGCGAAGATTTTACTTCTGCATACAAGTTAGTAAAAGAAGGAGATATAGTTTACAATCCTTATAGGATCAATGTTGGAAGTATTGGTGTTGTTGATAAAGAACATGACGGAAGTTTAGTAAGTCCCGCATATGTTGTATTTAATATTAAAGGTATTGATCCACATTATTTTGTTTTATTAATGAAAAGCCCTTTTTACAAATATTATATTGATGTAATTACTACTGGTTCTATAAGAGATAACTTATCTTTATCTTTATTAAAACAACTAAAAATGCCTAAAATGACTATTGAAAATCAAGAAAAGATTAAATCAATTATTAAAAATTATGAGGATATTATCCTTAAAAATAGAAAATCTATTAAGTCAAACAATACTAGCATAATAAAGATTCTAAACAAGATTGTTAACCTCGAAATTGATTAGTTATAACATTCTAACCCCTAACATTCAGATAGGGGATTATTCTCACCTATAAACTATCTTATCTATCTCACGCATCATATCGTTGGCTGATTTGTCCCACGAGAATTCTTTTGCCCATTCGACTGCTCCAGTTGAGAGTTGATTTAGCAATTTAGGGTTGGTTATTAGTTCCTCTAGCTTTTGGGTTAATTCGGGTACGTTTCCATACTCATACAAATCGCCAGATAGACCTACTTTCACTGAATCACGCAGACCGGGTGAGTCTGCTGAGATAATTGGTGTGCCGCAAGCATTCGCCTCTATGTTAGTTATTCCCCAGCCCTCTTTCATCGATGTATTGACTACTACATGCGATTTTCCTAGCAGATCTACTTTCTCCTCGTCCGTCACGAATCCGTGGAATTTTACTTTATCGGAATATCCACCTTTAATAGCTAACTCTTCTAATTTGGGTCTGTAATCTCCTCGTCCGATTATCTCTAGTCGTATATCAGGGTACTTCTTCTGCAATATCTCGAATGCATCGAACATGTTATCAACTGACTTATACTTTTTCAATCGTCCGAAATAAGTGATAGTGAAGTTGGGATTTTTCTCCACTACAGCCATCGGGTACATTTCTTGCTCGATTGCGTTGTGTACTATAGCGATTCTATCTTCGTCAAACCCTCGGGCTATGAACTCATCCTTTGTACTTTGTGATACGGTTACTATCGGATGTTTTTTGTATATATAATCGACTAATTTCTCGGCTATTACTACGTAGAGTCCAGCTATTACGTTGGTTTCGTGGAATATACTTTTCCCGAAAAAATGATGAGAAATTACTAACAATTTCTTACCAATAAATAGGGGAAGATAAAACGGTATTTTGTTCACATCATCAATTATAACGTCATAGCCCTTGTCCATAAATAGCTTCTTATAGAGCTTTGGTACTATGAAATTGAAAGTATTGCGGCTTCCTCGTCTCATTATAGTAATGCTGTCTATGACTTCATCTTTTGGTTCACCGGGTATCTCACAGCAAACTAGAGTCACTTCGTGTCCTTTTGCGGCTATTCGCTTAAATATCTCGTGAAGGTGAACTTCTGCACCTCCACCGAGTGGATTTTTTATGTCTTGCCAATTAAATATTAGTATTTTTATGTTTTTTGGCATTTTTCTTGTCTCTTAGTTAGTACATATAGGTGAATAATACCTAAGTGTAAGTATATAAATATAATAGCGATTTTGTTATGAAAATCAAATTGTCAAATATTATCCATTGGCTACTATTAGCATCACTTTTAGCATTTCTCGGCTCTTGTGGCAATATGAGTAGTGTGAGAAATGGAAAATATATAGTAGCAAAATCCGAAAAAATTGAAGAAATAAAAAACACTCCTTCTGATTCTTTACTTCTTGCGATGTACGAAAATAAGAATGAAACTTCTGCTTTAACAGGTAACGAAGAAAAACCAGTGGAAGTTATAAACGAGACTCCAATAAAGAGAATCCCGACTTTACAAGAGCAGATGAATAATCTAGCAGATAGGCAAGACAACTTTGATAACAGATTAACAAAAATAGAATCTCAGAACAACAAAATCAGCAACAAGTTAGAGGAAATAACTGAATTACTAAAATCTAAAAAGCCAATAGGCTCTGAAACTGCAACTACTGGTGCTACACCTGAGAAAAAAGAACCAAAAGAGGCATTCATTTTATACCCAGACCATAAAGCACAAGGAAAGAAAAGACCTGTCACCAAACGACAAACAACACCTGTTATAGAACCAGATATTAAAAAAGAAGAAAGCTCTATTTTTAAATCGGCAGTTGATATGGTAGATAAGCAAGATTATAATGGAGCTGTACTAATGCTACTGAAAGAAGAGCAAAAGTTAAGCGATCCAACTAAATTAGCTGAATGTCGTTATCTAATTGCTAAGTCATTTCTATCATTAAATAGATACACCCAAGCTCAAGATTATTATGCTAAGGTACTTTCTTCGAACATAGATTACGAGAAAAAAGCAGAAGCCCAAGCCGGTATAGCAAAAATCCATTTGAAAAAAGGGGATAGGGAAGAAGCAAAGAAAGCCTACAAGACAATCCTTGACAAATACGCAACTACACAATATGTCATAGAAGCTAAGAAGATGTTGCAGCAGTTATAAATTTTTGGGGATAGATATTATTAATGTCTGAATCAGAATTTACAGGATTTAAGGATTTATAGAATTATATTTGGGGTTGAAAATAAGTTTATACTGTAAACTCTGAGAGCCAAAATTGATTAATAGACCCTTTTCAAAGTTATAAGCAACTACATAGTTCTTAGCTTGAGCTAAATGTACATCTTCAAGTTTTATTAAGGCTTTTAGTTCTACAATTATTCTATCTGCAATGACGAAATCAACTCGTCTGCTACCTACCATAACATCATTATAAAAAATAGGTTGGTCAACTTCCCTCCCAAATTTTATTTTAGAACTTTCTAACTCTATAGCTAAACATCTTTGGTAAATTAATTCTTGAAATCCGTTACCAAGTGAGTTATGTACTTTCATAGCACAGCCAATTACATCATAAGTCAATTTATCGTTAATACTTGCCATATTTTTTCACTTATAGTATCCTGCAAATTCTTAAATTCAGTAAATCCTGATTCTGACTAACTCACTTTACAGGATTAATAGGATTATCGTATTCTCTTGATAGACTATTAAACATCAGTGCTAATCCAAATGTAATCTGATTAACTTTCCAAGGTTGGGAGTTGATGTTATTTAAGCCGTAGTTGAAACTAATCTCCGGTACTAATAAGAAAGTACCACGCTCATTCAGAAGAAGTGAATAACCCACACCAAAATTCAAAAAGGCACTAAGGCTATTAAGCTCGGGTATATCACCATGTAATTCATTTCGTTTTCGAGTGCCAGTATCTTTGAATACTCCTCTGTTGCTAGGCATAGTTAATCGTTCTTCTTGCTCGAATGAACCGTTAACTATGAAGCCTATAAAACCTCCACCATGAAAATAAAGATATTGTATAGGGTAGTAGTTGACTCCTGCATTCAACCCAAAGGAACTAATACTAGTAGATATTAGGTGTTCCGTTTCCGCTATATCACCACTATTACTATTATCCAAATCACTGATAGGTATTTGTTGGGTGGAAATAAGATCAGCACCTAAGTCCAATACACTTGCTCTTAAGTCTAATTCTAATTTTTTTGTAATTGGGTATTGAAATATCATTCCAATATTTAGTCCAATACCAGAACCAGTTTCGAATCCACTGCAACAATTAGGAGTCCCAATGAGTTTAGCAAAGTCTGGTGAGTGGCTATTAAGACTAGTTGTCCCGAATATCCCTATTGCATATTTTTTAACATCAAGATACTCGATTGAATTTTGTGCAAATAAATTTATTGAAAATACTGTTACAAAGAGTGTTATAAGGTAAATAAGTTTCAAAAACCACCATTTATATATGTTTAGATGTAATTCATTTCGTAACTTTGAAAGTTACACAAATAACAAAGTAACAATTATTTGTTTTAATTTATAATAGATTATTTTAAATAGAGGTTTTTTTATGTCGCACGGGTCTTTTAACGCCTATAAAATGGCACAAGAGCAATTCACTAATATTGCGAATAAACTAGGATTGGATCAAGCAACAATTGATTTGTTAAATAATACTGAAAGGGAGTTTTCATTTAACATTCCAATCAGAATGGATGATGGTACTTACAAAGTATTTAGAGGTTTCAGAGTGCAACATAATGATGCACGTGGTCCTTGCAAAGGTGGTATCAGATTTCATCCTCAAGAAACAGTTGATACTGTTCGTGCATTATCTATGTGGATGACATGGAAAACAGCTGTTGTAGATATTCCATTAGGTGGAGGTAAAGGTGGTGTTATATGTGACCCACAAAATTTATCTTCGAATGAACAAGAGCAAATTTGTCGTGGTTGGGTTAGACAAATGGTAAGAATGGTAGGTCCTATCCAAGATGTTCCTGCTCCAGATGTATTAACAACTGGTCAACACATGATTTGGATGCTAGATGAATATGAAAAAATGACTGGAATGAAATACCCTGGTTTTATCACTGGTAAACCAGTTGGTATGGGTGGCTCTTTAGGTAGAACAGAAGCAACTGGTTATGGTGTTGTATACACTTTAAGAGAAGCTTTAGATCAAATTGGATTAGATATTAAAAAGACAACCGCATCTGTACAAGGTTTTGGAAATGTTGCTAAATATGCAATCGAACTTTATACAGAAATGGGCGGTAAAGTAATAGCTGTTTCTAGTTGGAATCACGTAGAACAAAGAGCATATACATTTAAGAAAGAAACTGGAATAGGATTTAGAGATTTAGAAGGAATTACTAACAAGTTTGGCGAAGTAGATGTAGAAAAAGCAAAACAAAATGGTTATGAAGTATTAGACGGTGATGCTTGGATTGAACAAAATGTCGATATATTAATCCCTGCTGCTCTAGAAAATCAAATTAACAAAGAAACAGTTTCTAAAATACAAGATAAAGTAAAAGTAATAGTAGAAGGCGCAAATGGACCTACTACTCCTGAAGCAGACGTAGTAATCAATGCTAAAGGAATTCTATGTATTCCTGATTTCTTAGCTAATGCTGGTGGTGTTACATGTTCATATTTCGAACAAGTCCAAAACAACACTAACTATTATTGGCCAAAAGAAGAAGTAATTGAAAAGTTAGACAAGAAAATGACAGATGCTTACAAAGCAGTTGCACATGTTGCACATGGTAAAGGATTATCAATGCGTGACGCTGCCTATGTTATCTCTATCCAAAGAGTAGTAGAAGCATGTAAAATGCGTGGCTGGGTGTAGGGGTTTTTCTCAAAACAATATTTTTTAAAAAAAAGCTCCTTAAGGAGCTTTTTTTATTTAAGCTTTAGACACAAAGTACATCTCTATTTCTCCCTTGCCTTTCGCTTCAATTTTACCTCTGCTTTCGAAAGTAAAAAGGGAATCATCTTTTAAAAGTTCGTAGGTGGTGTGGCTAATGTTTACTTTACCCTCTTGGCCTGAGCTTTCCATTCGGTTGGCGGTGTTTACGGTATCGCCCCAAATGTCATACTGGAATTTTTTGACACCTACTATTCCAGCTACTACAGGGCCAGTATGTACGCCGATGCGTACCTCAAAAAATGGTTTGTTTGCGGCTATCTTATCAGCTTTTTCTCTTTTCACAACTTCAGCCATTTCCAAAGCAGCTTTGACTACATCGGTAGGATGTGTTTGGTTAGGTGTTGGTAGTCCTCCCGCTGCCATGTAGGCATCACCAATTGTCTTGATTTTTTCAATGCCATGTTGCTCGCAAACTTTGTCGAATTCCGAAAAACAAGCATGAAGGTCTGCTACCAGTTCTTTAGGGCTGAGCTGCTCACTCATTGCAGTGAATCCCTTGAAGTCTGTAAATATTACAGTTACTTGTTCTATTAATTGTGCATCGGCTGCTCCTTTTTCTTTTAATTCTTTAGCAACTTCTTCCGGAAGAATGTTAAGGAGTAATTCTTCGGATATATCTTTTTCTATTTGGATTGCAGCTTTGGCTTTTTTGGTGAATCTAAGTCGGCTCCATAGCCCACCGGCTATTAAGAGAATAAATATTCCTATAAAGAGAAAAACGTTTCTATTTTTTGTCAATTGTTCTTCCCTAAGGTCAGCATTCAGACCAGCAACTTCTAATTCCTTTATTTGTCGCTCCTTTTTCTCGCTTTCATATTTCTCCCGCATTTCGGAAATAGCGCGCATTTTTTCAGTACTTAATAAACTGTCTTTTAATAAAATATGATAATTTAATGTATTTAAAGCACTATCTAGATTGCCAATTCCTTGAAGTGCTTGGCTGCGAATAAAGGTAATTGATGTGGCCAAATCTAGGTAATGTCCGGCATTTGCATAAACTATGGCAGAATCCAGATATGTTAGGCTAGAAATAAATTTGCCATTGTCACGGGCGATACTGGCTAAATTCATAAGATGCATAACCATTTCGTGTTTTTTATCGAGACGTTTACTTATTGAAAGTGCCTGAGTGACGTAATACTCCGAGCTATCGAGATAGCGCCGAATACCTTTTTGTTCATAGAGCATGCCAAATAGGGCTGCTAAATTGTTTGATGCGTCCATTACACTTAATTGGTCATCTTCTTTACGAGCATATTGTAGCAATTCTTTAAAAGTTTCCATTCCAAGATTTGCTTGGCCATTGTATACTAGAGCTATTGCCTTATTCGTATACATGGCATTTTTTATTTTATTCTTGCGCCAATTATCATTCCAATGGGCCAAACTTTTGTCGACAATTTCAATAACCTTGTCATTTTCTTTTAAACTGAGATAGGTACTTGTTAAATTGAGGTTGATCAACATTAATGTAAGGCTATCGCATTGAGGTTTATACAAAAGCAATGCGCGCTGACCAAACGCTAATGAACTATCTAAATACCCCATCATATCATAACATTTAGATTTCCATGTATATACATAAGCAAGGCGACAAGAATCTTTTTGCCCAAAATAATAGTTTTCCAATTCTTTTAATGTGAGAAGTGCGGATTCGGGTTTGTCAAAACGTGCTGACCCACGGTAACTTTTATAGATGCTATCTGCTGTCTTGTGGTTGAATTTCGTATTTGAAGTAGTTAAAGATTTTGGATTCGTATTATTGGAATCCTTTATTTTTTTATGCGAATCATTGCAACCTAAACAAAATATAAACAGTAAAAGAAACGGAATTGATTTTTTCATAATTTCAGTCTAAGGATAGTCAGAATAATTTTCAATCTAGGTGTTCGTACAAAATACATACTTTATTTAAGATTTCATAATTTCAATAGGAACCCTAAGTTAAAATACAGTTTGATAAATAGTAATAAATAATTAGGGTCATGAATTTTACTCAGCTTTTTTAAATACCTATTCCCTTTTTACAAAGTACATCTCTATTTTTCCCTTGCCTTTCGCTTCAATTTTACCTCTGCTTTCAAAAGTAAAAGCCGTTTCACCTTTTAGTAATTCATACATGGCTTGGCTAATGTTTACTTTGCCTGCCGAGCCATTGCTTTCTATACGAGCGGCGGTGTTAACTGTATCGCCCCATATGTCATATTGGAATTTTGACTTGCCTACTATGCCCGCTACTACATGGCCTGTGTGTATGCCTACACGCATTTCAAAAGCGAGTTTGTTTTGAGCATCCAATTCAATTTTTCGGGTTACAATAAATGCTTGCATTTCAAGTGCGGCATGAAGAATTTGAATATTATTTTCAATCTGTTCTATATTAATGTTGTTAAAAATAAATATAAAGGAAATAAAATAATTTTCCTAGAAGTTTCAATATAATATTTTAAAAATAGTACTACAAGGAATAAAAAAAAAGACCCTTTTGGTTTTCGGTAAATTCAATTCTTTTATGTGCTATGGTTTATTCTGTTACCTAACGGTTATTATATGAAGCGTAGCATCCCGTAGGGTGCTTTGATTTCATATACAGTGTTATCAGTTTTTTATTCATTCATAAACTTAATTACATCAGCAATGGGCTTTGCACTCTCTTTTCCAACCCACAGTAGATGTCCCCACTTGTTGTCATAAGTCTTTAATTCAGAATTTTTAATCTTGTGACTTGCGTAATGAGCCATCTCAATATTTACTGATTTATCATTTACACTATGCAAAATTAGAGTCGGACAACTTATTTTTTCTATTATTCCATCTGATATATCTTGGTCTAAATCATTCTCAAAACCATAACCTGAACTTTGCTTAAATGTTATTTCTTTAATTTCAGCCACTTCTTCCGTCAAGATTAGTTGTTTTTCCTTTGTCGATAGTTCCTCGAAAAGCACCTTTGTCATCAGTTTAGGAAATAGTATAAAGAAAAATCTAAAAAGTTTCCAACTCCTTTTTTCCTTATTTGACGAAAACATCTTTTTCCCTCTTATGTATAAATTGTCATTTTTAGATAACCATTTCTTAGTTACCGCAGATATTAAAACTAATTTTTCGGCACGAGTTGGGTAGTTAGAAGCCAATTCTAAGGCGGTTAAACCTCCTGCGGATATTCCAACAAGTATTGCTTTTTCAATTTTAAGATAATCAAGAAGTGTGATAATTAGTTCGGCTGATTCTTTTGGCGATTTAAATCTGGCAAGTGGTGTTTTTCCATATCCCGGTCTTGAAGGTGTAATAAGTTGAAAATTACTTTTATCATATCCTTTTTGAAATAATGTTTCATGAGAATTTGAATGCCCACCATGCAGAAACAAAACAGGTTGTCCCGACCCGAATATTGAGTATTCAATACTTCCTAACTCTGTTGCTACTATTTTATTCATTTTTTGAAATTACTGATAACTACCCCAATATATACGATCATTCGTATATTAAACCATTATTACATACTTATATTAATGTTGTTTAAAATAAATATATAGGAAATAAAATAATTTTCCTAGAAGTTTCAATATAATATTTTAAAAATAGTACTACAAGGAATAAAAAAAGACCCTTTTGGCTTTCCAAAAGAGTCTTAATTTCTAAAATAATCTTTGAAGCAGAGTATTACTCTACGTTCTGGACTTGTTCTCTGATTCTTTCTAGTTCTTCTTTCATATTCACTACTTTGTGAGCTATGTTAGCGTCATTGCATTTAGAGCCAATAGTGTTTGTCTCTCTTAGCATTTCTTGCAATAGGAAGTTTAACTTAGGACCATTTGAGTCTTTGTCTTTCATAGTATCGTAGAATACTTTGATGTGCGATTGCAAACGAACACACTCTTCGCTAATGTCAAGTTTATCAGCTAAGATAACCATTTCCATTTGTAATCGGGATTCATCTATTTCATCATCGTCGAAAACTTGTGCTATTCTTTGTCTGATTTTCTCTCTCTCGCGTGGTATTCTATCTATCTCATCATCTTCTATAGTCTTTAATATTTTATGAATATTGCCGATTCTAGCGTTCATATCTCTAGCTATATTTGTACCTTCCTTCTTACGCATATCTACTAGTACTTTCAATCCTTTGCTAATAGCATCTTTGGTAAGTGTCCACTCCAACGCCGCATCTACCTCTGCTTCTCTTTGAGTAAAGAAATTTGAAAATTGAAGAACGTGTTCAAATCTTACAGCTTCTTTTATTTTCAAATCTTTTCTGCATTTGTCTAGCTCAGCTTTTACACCTTTTGCCAATTCAGAATTAATATTAAATTCTTTGCTTGTTGTATCAGCTTCTGTGTATATATTAATATTCACAGACCCACGTTTCAACATTTTCTTAACTCTATCACGTATCTCGAACTCTTTGTCAGCTAAGCTGCGAGGAGAACGCATATTAACATCCAAACCTCGTCCATTTACTGTACGGATTTCGACTGTTACTTTCATTCCTTTTCTGTTGATTTCAGCTTTGCTAAAACCAGTCATACTTAAAATCATATAAACCCTTTATTAAATTTCTAATTGTTGTCTGTACTCTTTCGTATAGCCAACATAATTTTCTGCGTTTTTTCGGACCCAATTTAACTCATCGTCACTTAGGTCTCTTACTATCTTAGCAGGAACTCCTGCTACTAAAACCCCTTCGGGTACTTCAAAATTTTCTCTTACTACTGCACCAGCGCCAACTAATGAATTGGAATTTACAATTGCATTATCCAATACTGTAGCTCCGATACCTATTAGACAACGGTCTTTTATAGTACAGCCATGCAAAGTTACCGAATGTCCTACAGTTACGTATTCACCTATATTAAGTGCATACTTGTTATTAGTAACATGAAGCATACTTAAATCTTGGATATTGGTACCTTTTCCTATACGAATATAATGAACATCTCCACGAATTACACTATTATACCATACAGAACAGTTCTCACCTATTTCTACATCACCGATTATTCTTACACCTTCACATAGAAAAGCACTCTCATGTATCTTCGGTGTTATGCCTTTGTAGGTTATTATACTACCGTTTCTACCATTCTCTAATTTCATTTTTTATCTCACTAATCTAATATGGTAATATCTTATTTATTGCTGTTTCATCTACTTTTATTAACCGCAAAGTTTCCTTGCCAGCAAATATAATAGTACCACCTGCACCAATTTCCGGATAGAATATAATAGGGTGAGCTTCGCCAATTTCTAATGATTTAATTAATCTACCATCTGTTCTTTGTAGGTAGAAAATAGCATAAGTTTCTCGGTTAGAAGCTATAAACATCAATTCATTTTCAGAGATATACACAGGCATCGGAATACTATATTCGTAATATATTTTCCAATCTAATTCGCCTTTCGTATTATATGAAAATATTCCGCTTAGCATTTGTCCCATCGCCGAGCTATAAGAAACTAAGTATAAATCACCTTTTTTAGACAAACTCAAGAATCGAGGAATATTAGTTATTTCCTTCTCCCAAATTAATTTGCCTTTGCCATCTAAATAAAAAATCTTAGAAAGAGGATTATCACCACCTTGCAAAGAGCCAGAGATTGCTATACTTTTACCATTACTGATTGCACCTTTTAGAAATCTATAACCATCTGATGAATATCGCCATTTTTCGGTTCCGTCAGTACCTAAACAAACTAAAGTATCTGTAACACCAAACTGATTATTGGTTAGAGTTACTAATATACTCTCCTCATCTACCGCTGAAACATAGTCTAAAATACTAGAGTTATACTTTTTTCTATGGATTACTTTACCTGATACGTCTAAGATAGCAAGGTTCCCATCAGTGGAACTGAAGACAACCGTATTTTTCAAAGCTAAAGGCGTATTGAAGATTTCTAATTTTGATGGTTCGAATAATTGATTGCTAAATCTAAGTTTACCAGAACTATCGAGAGAATATATTTTTCCTTTATTGTCGATAGTATATATATTATAATTGTCATCTGCAGCAAATCCAGAACCAATGAATGAACCAGAATCTAATTTATATTCCCATATTTTGTTGTTGTTAAGTGTCGATATTACTCTTCCATCTTCAGTAGATAATACATATTGTCTGTTGCTAAGTAATAATGGAGGAGAAGTCGCCCCAGAATTACTATCTATTACAATTTGAGAATAGAGTTGATATTGGAAGTCTTTAGTATTTTCAAAAGAAGAGCTACGACCTTTATCACCAAATGTATTACCATACTCTCTGGTATCAGTTTCACCACATGATACTAAGAGAATTGAAATCGATATAATTATTAACTTATTGAGCATTTCTAACTAATCTAAGACCGATTGATTTATAATCTAATTTGTTTATTGTACGGCTACTAATACGTGCAAAGTTGAATCCATCTTGATATGAGCCACCACGCATTACGTGTCTACCACCAGTTATGGGACCAGTTGGATCTGTCATTGGATTAGATGTGTAATAGGTTTCTTCGTATTTATCCCAACACCATTCCCACATATTACCGTGAACATCATATAATCCGTACTGATTAACTAACTTTTCACCCACTTTGTGGCTATTTAGACCAGAATTGCTGTCAAAATAACCCATTTGGTTTATATCCCCATTACCTGAGAAATCCTCATCTGTACCAGCTTTGCAGAAAAATTCCCATTCGGCTTCAGTTGGTAATCTCCAACCAGAAGCATTATAATCGAATGTTACATTCGGACCTACTAGATTATATGCTTTGTCAAGTCCATAAACATCAGACATTTTGTTACAAAACTCTATAGCACGTAGCCAAGTAATACTGTCAGCGGGGTATCTAAATTCATCAGCTGGAATAATCAAAGTATCCATGACTTGCGACCACAATTCTCTAGTAACTTCATAAGTGAATACGTATAAGTCTCTTGTTAGAGTTACTTCGTGTATTGGAGTTTCATCTGTAAAACCACTCAATGCACCCATCATAAACTTACCTGCATTTACTCTAACAGAGTCATATTTCGGTGTTAAGGCTACATTAATAGGAATAGAATTAGTCTTCACTCCATTCACTTCTAATCTTATATTTCCATTTGTTATTGATTGCTCAGGAACAAATTTAACCTCAGTCGGATTAACACTGATTATATTAATGCTTGCCTCAGAGTCATTTATCAATACTTTCGTTGATTCTAATGAGTTACCCAATGCTATTCCATTCACTGAAACTGTGTCAAATAGAAAAGTGTTGGACCTAGAAAGACCAGTTATCTTTGCTGTCTCATTGTCAACCAATGTGTTCTCGTCCGTACAAGCGGCGAGTAATAGGGATATGACTAATACTAATAATGTAATTTGCTTCATCGAACTGTATATTTGTTATGTTCTAATACGATTACAAATTTACTAAATATTATAAAGTAATAGGAGATTGAGGATAAATTAAATGGGGGAGGAGCCATTGTTAATAAAAAAACCTTGTTTTGTACTTTTTATTTGCAAATTAAATTAAATTAAATTAAATTAGCCCTCAAATTTGTTTTACTCAATCACAAAAAGAGGTATTTATTATGAAATTTCCAGGTGGCTGGCTATCATTAGAGAATTCTAACCCGATGCCAATATCAGATTTTATTACTTACGCTGCACTATTCAATGGTTCTACAACTACTGATGGTCAAATAGTAATGTCTGATGTATATAATACTCCATCAGGAGGCACTTGGGTAGCAAGCCCAGTTTCAATTTCAACTGAACCAACAGTAATAGCAGTTGATGCACCAAATGATGTAACACAACAAATAATTGCTGACTCAATGAATATGCAAACAAAAATGGCAAATTTGGGAGCAACTGTTCCACCACCTTTACAAAATTTAGTATATCTATATGGTAACTTTAGTGACCAATTACGTTATTTGTGTTATTTACCTTTAAACTTAGGTGGCTCAAGTTATGATTTATTTCAAGTTAGTGTCCTAGAAAATGTTGGAACTCAAGGCGATATGCATGGAAATATTGAAGTAGTTGACTTTGGAGCAGGACCACATACAGGTGCTCAGACATTACAACTTATGCTTTCTGAGAATATGGGACCTGTTAATCTTGGAATTAGACTAGAAAGCACAACAAATCAATCATCTATTTTTGAATTAAAACTTGTAATATTACCACCAAATAATATTAGATAAATGTTAACTTATCAATCAAATATTGCTTATACTAGTAATAATAACTTAATTGTTAATCCTAATAATAAAGTTGCACACTCACCTAATAAAAGAGGGTGTTGCCAAACAAAAAGAAGGAATTACGGACTTTTAACTTCATCTAACGGGATAAGTAGTTCAACTGAAAAAACTTGTTGTTCAAAAGAAAAACAAAGTGGTAATTCAAATGAAAAGTCTAGTTGTTCTAAATGTAATCAAAGTAATGTTTCATCGCGTAAAGTTCCATCTAGTATGGCTGAACCTACCAAAAACAAATATTCTGAAGCAAAAATCAATTCATTCAAAAATGAATTTGACAAGCTCGTATCTAATGGAACCATTAGATTAAATGAGTTTTTAGAAATTATTGAAAAAGGTTCAACAAATTCTTTCTCACAGTACTCCGAAAAAGAAGTTAAAGCAAAATTGCTTAATTCCAATTTAAAATTAGATGTAGTATCAAGAATAAATGAGAATACCAATAGCATTAATATCAATATTATAGATGTTAATAAACAAAAGAAATACTTAGACCAAACTTTAAATTTCAAAAAATCTGAAACTAATTTAAAAAAATATGAAGAATCTGTTTCAATTATCATACTAGCAAGATGGTTAGCAATTCAGAATTTATATGCGAAAAGAAGTAAAAGCCATTCAAAAACACAAGGGGATAAACCGCCACCACCAAGTCCGCCACCACCAACTGTATTAGAAGAATCAGAATGTAAGGAAAAATACGGAGTTGATGGTGTATGTATGTGTATCAACCATGATATGGGTTGTTCAAGTATTACTGCTAAGTCAGGTAATTTTCAGTTTTGGACTATTTGTGCAGGTTTCTTTGAGACAGATGTCTTTGAATGTTGTTATAATCATGATATAGGATTATGGTGTACTAGTGGTTTGGATACTGCAGCAGAACTGGGATTTAATTTAATTGCATGTTTTGAAGAAAAAATTATAAAACAGTATTCAAAAGAAGCTGGTTGGTTTTGTGAGTTTTTTGAATTACCAATTTTATTTACTTCAATTCTATTATTACCACTAATATTAAGCCCAATAATTGGGATTGGTATGGATATTTTTAGTGATGCTGATCTACGAAATGTTGAAGGACAATATGATGATAGTTGTTTATGTGGTGGGAATGTACCTACTTTTTGTTGTGGAGGCTTTGATGGTGTATGTAAAGATGAATGCTGCAATAAAGTTGAACTTTGTAGTTCTAAAGTTGATAAAAAAAGAGGTGAAGGTTGCGTTGAAAAGAATGATTGTGGTGAGATATGTTCATATTATGTTTCGCCAAATGCATATAATCCAAATATTATGAAATTAAGTAGTTATGTTATAATGCCAGGGAGAAAGCAATATTATTCAAAAAAAGACCCTTCAAAAATGTTAGATAAATCGGAGTGTTGCTCTACAAACTTGCCTAATTGTACTGAAAAATGCTTTAATTGTTATTATACATGCAAAAAAAATCCTGCAACTGGGAAATTTTACTGGGCAAATGGCAAGATTTTAATTGATTCAACATATTTAGGTTCTTCTTGGGAAAACGTCCCTTGCTGTCCTGGTACCCCTAATGAAGATTTGAATAATAGGTCAAATTATTGTGATGCTTCATTAAATAATACTGGTGGTGGGGGATTGCCTCCTTGTGGAAGTAAAATGGCATATTTACGTGGTGGGCCTTGTGAGGAAGTAAATAGAAAGGATAACAATAATATTAAAATTTCAGATTTTACGGTAGCAGTGATTACTTGAGAATAATTATTATCATACTTCTACTCTTAACATCATCCTTCGAAATATTTTCTGAAGAAAAGGATGTTAATATCTATGGAACATTTCCTGGCTATTCTTTTGGATTTGAATTGGATATGGAATACTGTCTTTTAAGATCTAGTTTATTTGGGATTGAATCAAATACATTTATAAAGTATGGTGCTTCTATGTTTGGATTTTATGACGTATTAGTAGCACATAGTTATCCTATTATTGGTTTTATACAATACTTTGGTGATGAAAAGGGTATCGATATCGGAGCTAATTATTTTAAAAGTCACAATAAAAATATATTAGATAAAAGTCTTCCACGTGAACAAAGAATTATTTCAACAAATGATTTTGAAGCAGTTGGTTTTGAATTAGGCTATAGGCTTTATAACGATAATGTTATCTATCGGTTTACTTATACACCTTCTTATATTTTAACTGCAGAATATAAGTATGGAAAACAAATAATACATTTATTTGGATTTAGTATGGGGTATAGTTTTTGAAATACTTATTTATTTTCATATTACTATCATTAATATCGTTTGCTAAAACTGACGAGGAAGTATACCTTTATTACGAAATACAAGGCCCACAGAAAAGTTTATTAGCACCGAATTTGGAAGTTAAACTATTTGATTTTTCAAATGATTCAATTAGTGAGGGAAGTTTACGGTTAAGAGGTGGTGTTACACTTTTGAATTTATTGATTTTTACTTTTCAACCAAGTTACTTAGCAGGACTTCATTATATATTAGGACAAGAGAAAAAGCTAGATTTAGGTGTTGCAATGGTTTATGAAAAATATAAGAAGTATGATTTATTTAATTCGGCTACATCTCTAAGCTTTACGGTTGGTTTTCGGCATTCAATCGGTGACGATTGGTTCATTGGTGGAGCTATTTGTCCAACTTATTCTAAAGAAAATATTCCAAGTTATCCCGTCAGTTTCAAATTTGGGTTTTCAATTTAGTTTTCAATTCTTATTTAATCTTACCTCTTCACCCTTCCAAATCCAGCAAAGGTTCTTTGTAGATATTCATTATCCAAATCTTGGATTATTACCCCTCGGGAAGTAGAGGCGTGTATCATCTTATTGCTACCAACATAAATACCAACGTGGCCAACATCGCTCCCTCTTCGGAAGAAAACCAAATCGCCTACGTGTTTATCGCTTGATGATACTTTTTTTGTGAATTCGTATTGATCTCTAGAAGTGCGTGGTACTTTGTATCCCAAATCATTATATACATTGAGTACAAATCCAGAACAATCTACACCTGATTGGGTAGTGCCACCATATTGGTAGGGTGTACCGAGCCATTTTTTAGAAGAGGAGAGAACACGGCCTTCAAATTGATTGCCCTTATTATCCTCATTCATTTCTTCTTCTAATTGCTCTATTATTTTTTTACTACCTTCGTAAACTAAGTTTCCATAAGTCTTTATATCATCTAAATCCTCTGAAGTGAATCTCACGTATGAGCTACAACTCCATAGGAATACAATCATGATTAAAGAAAATATGAACTTTTTCATAACTATCTATCTCTTCGTATTGGTATTGGAATCAATTTATAAGTTTTGTAGAAGTTTTTAGCTGAAGAAAGCAAAAGAGCTACTGCACCAGTAAGCAAGATAAATGAAAAGTAAAGCATAATGTATTCTCTTTGTTAAAGTTATAAAGAGATTAAAGCAAACTTTATGCCAAGATATTAAGCTGATCAAATGTGCTATGAAAACTATCAATTAGTGAATCTACAGTCACTTGCTGAGGAGCAATTGCATTTATAGGAATAGCTGTTTTTAGAGTGAAGTCTTTGAGTCTGTTGGCTTTTTCTTCGTCCTCTGTAGCGTAGTTGGCTATTTTCTCGAAGCCATAATCTATGAGGATAGAGCCATGTTGCAAGAGTTTATTACCAAATATCCTCTGAGCGGAGCCAACTATTTTTTTGTTATCGTGTGTTAATTCGTACCTAGCAGATGAGGCAAAGCACGAAACAGACCTCTCGTCTGATTTGTAGAAATTCTTAAAATCAGGGTTTGTTTTAACGAAATCGACTTCTAGCCCTATATTTTTAAGTACTTCAGCTATTAACGTATGTACTTCTTGATATACATAGTCTTTCGTGCGGTTATTATCCAAATTGGTAACTATGGAATAAGTCAGCTCATTAGCATGGAATACACCGCGTCCACCTGTCGGTCTTCGGACTATCTCATATCCGTCTTTGTAAAGTTTATCTTTTAGTATTCCATCATCTTTTTGGTTATAACCTAGCGATAGACACCATGGATTCCAGCTATATAGTCGAAATATGGGAATGTCGTTAGGGGAGAGTGACTCCAATAATTCCACATCTCTGTTCATATTGAAAAGACCCTCTCGTGGAGGGTCTATAATCATTTTATATTTTGTCTTATTTAGCATTTTATGCGTATTTCTCTACGACTTGTTTGATTCTGTCAAATGCCCAATCTATCTCTTCTCTAGTAATTACCAAAGGAGGTGCGATTCTAATAACATAGTCGTGTGTCTCTTTGCAAAGAACACCTAATAGCATCAAATCTTCACAATATTTCCTAGCCGGTTCATTTAGTTCTAAACCAATCCAAAGACCTTTTCCTCTTACTTCTTTGATTTTAGTACTTTTTATAGACCTCAATTTTTCCATAAAATAATTACCATTGTCAAATGACTTTTGGATAAGGTTCTCATTTTCTATTACTTCCAGTGCTGCAGTAGCAACTGCTGCTCCCAATGGATTTCCACCAAAAGTAGAACCGTGATCACCAGGTCCAAATACACCTAATACTTCTTTATTAGATAAAACAGCCGATACTGGATAAAACCCACCTGATAATGCTTTTCCTATTATTACCATATCTGGAATAACATCTTCATATTGATAGGCGAACATTTTTCCACTTCGTCCCAATCCAGCTTGTATTTCATCAAATGCAAGGAGAATATTATGTTCATCACAAAGCTCTCTTAGTTGCTTCAGATAGCCATGAGGAGGTATTATAATACCAGCTTCACCTTGGATAGGTTCTACCATAATACAACAAGTGTTTTCATTAATCAATGATTTTACTGATTCTATATTACCATATTCGGAGACTACAAATCCTGGAGTAAAAGGTCCAAAGTCTTTCTTATATTGTTCTTCAGTCGAAAAACCAACAATAGTAGTGGTTCTACCATGGAAATTATCACTAGCTACAATTATCTCAGCTTTATCTTTAGCAATACCTTTATTTCTATATCCCCATCTTCTAGCTGCCTTGATAGCAGTTTCGACTGCTTCAGCACCACTATTCATAGGTAGAGACATATCAAAACCAGTCATATCATGTAGCTTTTTGTATAATGCTGGCAATTGGTCATTTCTGAAAGCTCTACTAGTTAGAGTTACTTTCTCTGCTTGTTCTATAAAAACATTTAGTATATATGGGTTACAGTGACCTTGATTCACTGCCGAATAAGCAGCTAGACAATCTAAATATCGATTATCATCAACATCATATACCCATACACCTTCTGCCCGGCTGATTACTACATCTAGTGGATGGTAGTTATGAGCTCCGTACTTATCTTCTATTTCTATTAATTCTTGAGTCTTGTTCATAGATCTATACCTACCAATTCATTTATAAATTTGATTCGCTTTCTGCCCAAGCGTCAGCTGTCTCGTAAACCCTTATTTTCAATTCTTTCAGATTAGTGAATTTCTGAAATTCTGGTTTTAATATTTCTAAGAAATAAGCACTCATATCTTCTGCAGTAGAAAAATTATCTATTTCATAGTGTTTGAATTGATTTTGCTTCAGAAAATTTAACATCAAATCATCTTTACTATCGACTAAAAACGCATGATCTATTTTGTCCAATAGAGGTCTTACGATTTTTTCAATATCATAGAAATCAATTAGCATTCTATTGTCATTTACTTCACCTACTAGCTCTAATAGCATTTTGTAGCTATGTCCATGTATGTTTTTACAAGGACCTTCGTGGAATGGTAGCCTATGGCTCATTTCCCAAACAAATTCTTTACCTATTCTTACCATAATTATTCTTTTATATAAGATGCTACAATTGTTGATGTCATACCGCCTCGTGTACCCCATTCGCTTATTATTTCCATTTCCAATGGCGCACAAGCCGCAACTAGATCATCTAATATCTGATTCGTGATTTCTTCGTAAAAAATACCTTTATCTCTATACCCTAAAAAGTAATATTTTAGAGATTTTAACTCCAAACACAATTGGTCAGGTATATAATTTACGATGATATTACCGAAATCCGGTAATCCCGTCATAGGACAAACAGATGTAAACTCAGGATTCTCGTGAGTTATAGAAAAGTATCTTCCAGGTCTTGGATTTTCAAATGTTTCTAAGTTATTCATTTATGTATTTAGTATATTTGTTATTGAATTTAGTTCAAAATTAATAAATTACCCTATTAATAAAGAAAATAGGTATCTTTATTTAGGCAATGACAATCACATATAGAAATTATTGAAATGAGTATAACAAAAGAACTGACAATAGAAGAACAAATTGAAATATTCAAAAACGGTATCAAACCTGTTAATATAGTCGCACCATGTCTATTAGGTGATGGAATAACTAAACTTAGTGAATACATGAAATCCGAATATTACGAGGAATTCAAAAAATTATTAATTGAGAGAACATGTGTAAAGTTTGTACCCGCTTCAGGTGCCGCTACTCGTATGTTAAGTGATTTGATTGCTTTACGAAATGAGATGAAGTTTCCAACAATTGATGCAATAGAAACCTCAAATTTAGAAAACAAAGAACAATTAGTTTATTTTTTCAAGAATTTGAATTTGCTACCATTTTATAAAAAGTTGAAGAACAACTTAAATGAAAAATTTAAAATGTCTTTTTTAGATGGGAATACCGATTTAACAGAAATTATAAATGCATTACTCAATGAAGATAAGCTTGGCCTAGCTTCTAAACCTAAAGCGTTAATACCATTTCATAATTATTACGGTATGTTTAGAACTCCTATATATGAACATATACAAGAAGCAAAAGAGTATATACTAACTAATGGAGTTATTTCTATTCATTTTACTGTTTCAGAGGAACATCAGAAACAAATTCAAAAGAGAATCAATAGAATTTCTAAATATGAAGTTTTTCATATTAATAGTTCACTAAGTCATCAATCAGCTAAGACAAATACGATAGCTGTAGATTTGGAAAATAATCTTATAAAAGACGAGTATGGTAAAGATTTAACAAGACCAGGTGGTCATGGTTCTCTCATCTTCAATCTGAATAATCTCGAAGCAGATGTGGTATTTATCAAGAATATCGATAACGTAATAACTGTACCTAATAATAGAGAGTCTAATCAGTTCAAACAAGTTCTTGCTGGATATTTCTATTCTATTCAAAAACAATTATTTGAATTTGCTAACCGATATGAGCAGAATCCAGAAGATAAATCATTGAGAAGAGATGTTGTTAAATATTATAAAGATGTATTTTATATCAAAGTAGAAAAAGAAAACATATTCGAATTGATAAATAGACCACTTAGAGTATGTGCTATGGTTAAAAATGAAGGTCAACCAGGTGGAGGGCCGTTTTTCGTAGAAAGTAACGGAACTATTTCTGCACAAATTTTGGAAGCCTCACAGATAGATAAATCTAATCCAGATAATTTAACTAAATTAAAGAAGTCGACTCATTTTAATCCAGTTGATATGATTTGTGGAATAACAGATTATAAAGGTAAAAAATTCAATCTATTAGATTTTATAGATGAAAATTCTTATTTTGTTTCCGAAAAAACTTACAATGGCAAACCAATTAAAGCTTTAGAACTTCCAGGACTTTGGAATGGAGCAATGTCAAATTGGAACACAGTTTTTGTAGAGATGCCATCTGAGTATTTCAACCCTGTCAAAACCGTTTTTGACTTGTTAGATAAAAGACGTATTATAAAATAAATTGAATTAGCTGTTATGAAAAAAATTCTACTTATTACTTTACTATTACTAAGCATGAGTCTTCATGCAGTTGAAAACCAATTGCTCTATGATCCATTGCCAGGTGAAGAAGATATTTATCTTGATATCATTTATGATAATATCGGTACTGAAAATAGTTATGATGCATTTATTGCTTTGCAAAGATTGACAGCAAAACTTTATGCTAAGAAAGATTTCAAAGCGATGAAGGAGCTATATGTAGAATTCAAGAAAGATCTACCTGAATACTCTGATAAAATTGATAAAATCATTGCTATTCTTTCGGATAAAGATTATAAATTGGAAGAGATAAATTTAGGAAGCCACGTTAATACCGAATTTGCTGAGTATAGTCCTACTCCAAATGGTAGTGGTACCCGTCTATACTTTACAGGATATGGTAGAGATAATGATAATAAGACTGAAGACATTTTCATGTCCGAATTCAAAGATGGATTTTGGCAACCTGCACAGAAGCTTCAAGATGGGATAAACTCTGATAAAAACATGGAGGCTCCTCAATGTATAACTACAGATGATAATACACTTATCTTCTTTGGCAATCTGGACTCTAGTTTTGGTAGAGGTGATTTATTCTATTCTCAAAGAATATCTGACAAATTATTCGGTGAAGTTCAGCATTTCCCAAGACCAATTAATTCAGAATACTTCGATTGTGATGCAAAAATAAATAATAATGGTACTTCTATTGTTTTCGTTTCAGATAGACCAGGTGGTGTAGGAGAGGAACACTTATATGGAGAGTATTGGAAAGGAAGTATGCAGGGAAATACAGATATATATGTAGCAGTAAAGGATGAAGAAGGGAATTGGAAAGAACCTATAAATCTAGGTAAAACTATAAATACAGAATTTGCAGAAAGAAAACCATTTCTACATCCAGATGGTATGACACTTTATTTTAGTTCAAACGGTCATGCTGGTCTAGGTAGAATGGACTTGTACATGGCGAAAAGACTATATGAGGATTCGTGGACTGATTGGGGAGAACCAATCAATATGAGTAAAGAAATTAACTCACCCGGAAATGAGAGAGCTGCAATCATCAATACTTTTGGTGAACTTGCTTATTTTGCTACTGCTGAGAGACCAATCACATTTGGTCAATCCGATATATTCACTATGTCATTACCAGATCACCTTAGACCAAATCCAGTAGCTGTTATTAAAGGTACTGTAAAGGATACTGATGGAAATCCTATAGATGCAAAAATCCTTTGGGAAAACTTAGAGAACGGTCGAAAAATGGGGGAAATGCGTTCCAATCCAGAAACTGGTGAATATTTTATAATCTTTCCTTTGGGTAAGAATTATGGCTTTTATGCAGAGAAAGAAGGATATTTCCCAATATCTAAGAGTATAGATTTAACAAAGAAAGATTCTTCTATGACCGTAATACAAGATATTATTCTGTATCCTGTTAGTGATCTACTAACTGTCGATGAAAACACTTCAAATGTGTCAAATGCAAATAATACAGACTTCGATAAATCTTCAAAAAAATTAAGAATCAATAACTTATTCTTTGCATATAGAGAATCAAGTATTTTAAGTTCTTCTTACCCAGAATTAGAAAGGGTAGCATATTTACTTAATAATTATCCTAAAATAGCCAAAGTTGAAATAGCTGGACATAGTGATGATATTGGTGGCGACGAATACAACAAGAATCTTTCTCTGAAAAGAGCAGAATCTGTACGTGATTACTTAATAAAGAAAGGTGTACGTTCTGATAGATTAATAGCCACTGGTTATGGTGAAGAATCTCCTGTAGGAGATAATACTACTGAAGAAGGTAGAGCTCTCAACCGTAGAGTTGAGATGAAAATACTTGAAGTTAAAGAGTAGAATTAAAAAGATTTTAGAGATTTAAGCCAATCAGTAAATGCTACAATTGCTTTATATCTATGGCTGATTTTATTTTTAATCATAGGGTTTAATTCTGCGAAAGTCTCATTGTAATTAGATGGGATAAAAATAGAATCGTATCCGAATCCATTACTGCCATTTTCAGAAGTACTAATATGCCCATTGCAACAGCCTTTGAAATACTTCTCTTCGTTATCTGAAATGAAGCAAATTACAGTTTCGAAATAAGCTTCTCGGTTATTTTTATCTTCAAGTAATTTTAGTAGTAGTTTTCTATTATCTGAATCTTTCGCATTTTCCGAAGCAAAACGAGCTGAACGAACTCCAGGTTTACCATCTAGATCTTTTACAAATAATCCAGTATCATCTGCGAATGAAGGAATTCCTATTTTATTGAATAATGATACGGCTTTTATTCTTGCATTTCCTTCTAATTCATCTGAATCCTCTTCGGGGTCGCTTATTATATTCAATGATTTAGGACTTACAATTTCTATGTTATCAAGTCCATTTACATTTAGAATATGTTGTATTTCGAATATTTTATTTTGGTTATTAGTTGCTGCCGCTATTCTCATCGTTCAATAGTTCCATTACGCCTTTGATGGCAGTGGTTTGTTTATTCTTAATTCTTTTTACTATGTTGTTGTATTTTGATTCAAAGCTTTTATTTTGAAATGCTTTTCTGAGGACTTCTTCTTTAAGAATTTCTATAAGTCTCTCACTCTCTTGTTCAGTACGGTTATCTTCAAAAAAGCCAGTCTCTTTAGATATTTTACAAAAGATATCTATAGCATCTACTAAAGTTTTTAAGTTTATTCCTTCTAAAGCAGAAATTTTAATAACTTTTCTTCGCCAAAACTCTTTGTCATAATTAAGGATTCTAACAGCATTTTTATATTCTAAAACTGTGTCATTAACTAAACTATCTTTAGTATCAGCTTTGTTTATTGCTAATATGTCTGAAACTTCTAATATACCACGTTTTATTCCTTGCAATTCATCGCCAGAACCGGGGTTTAGAAGCATAACTAGAACATCAACAATTGATGATATGTTAATCTCATTCTGTCCGACACCTACTGTCTCTACTATTATTCTTTCGAATCCAGCAGCTTCACAAAGTAAGATTGATTCTTTAGTTCGAGAGGCAGTTCCTCCGAGCATACCAGAAGAAGGGGTAGGGCGAATGTACGAATTTTTATGTTGCGCTAGTGCAGTCATTCTAGTCTTATCTCCGAGAATAGAACCACCACTTACCTTACTAGATGGGTCTATTGCTAATACAGCTGTCCTAAAACCTAAATTACAGTAATATAAGCCAAGAATATCAATTAGAGTAGATTTACCAACACCAGGAGGACCAGTTATACCTATTCTAATAGAGTTTCCAGTTTTATCTAAGACTCTTTCTAAAACATCTTGACCCAGTTTGAAATGCTTTTCAGAGGTACTCTCAATCAGAGTGATAGACCTGGATAAATAGCTCAAATCTCCTTCTAAAAGACCTTTTGTTATATCATCCAAGCCATATTTCAAGATGATCTCAAGTTTGATTCTAATTCTAATTGAAGATAGTTCATAAAATCAAGATTCTTTGATACGAATAATGAATCATGATCCTTAATGTATTTCATAGTATCTGGATTCAAATCTTCGACTGTACAATAGATGACTTTAGATTTTCGCTTGTGCTTTTCTATTGTCTCGATAGTATCCATTATATTGGCCGAATATGGTAATCTAAGATCACAAACGACCATATCATATTCATTTTTTTGCAATTGCTCAACTGCATCTTTTAGATTGTAAGTATTATCTGTTACTATGTCTAACTTAACAGAGTATTTGAAAATCATCTGTAAGAGATTTTGTTGTCCAGGGTCGTCCTCTACTACCAATAATCTATTCATATATTATCCCCTTAAATAGTTAATTGCTGCTGTTACTAACATACTTGTTCCTATAGGCATTGCATTTTCGCTCGGTGAGAGTTTAGAATTATGCAAAGCAGGCATTGATTTCAAATTTTTAGGTCTTACTCCTACAAACCAGAAAGTAGCAGGTATATTCTTCCCATAAAAGGCAAAATCCTCACCCCACATTTTAGGTTCGAAAACAACAGTATTATCCTCTCCAACTATCTTATTAGCATTGCTAATAGTTAATTCTGTCAAATTTTGATCATTGATAACTGGGGGATAACCCTTTTTTATTTCTACTTCTATTTCACAACCGTACAATTTACACAATGCTACTGAGTTTTCTTCTATTAATTTGTGCATTTGTAGTCTCCACTCCTCGTTGAACGACCTGAGAGTTCCCATTAGTTTTACTTCATCTGGGATTATGTTAGTAGAGTTTCCACCATTAACCGAAGTAATACTAAGGACTCCTGCTTCAATTGGGTCTTTGTACTTTGTCATCAATGTCTGAAAGTGAATAATCAATTGAGAAGCAGCAACTATAGGATCATGTCCTAACTGTGGTTGTGCTGCATGAGTACTAGTACCTTTTATAGTAAAATATAGCTCATCAGGTGCTCCCATTACCGGACCACTATTCAAAGACACGATTCCCTCGCTTTCTCCTGGGTATATATGTTGTCCAAATATTGCATTTACTTTAGGATTCTCAAGCACTCCTTCTTGAATCAATATACTAGCTCCACCTGGAAGTTTTTCTTCCCCTGGTTGGAAAATCAATTTTACTATCCCACGAGTTCATCTTCCATTCCTTTAAGTATTTCAGCAGCTCCTATGAGCATAGTAGTATGCATATCATGTCCACAAGCATGCATCACACCATCGTTTTTAGAAGCAAATTCCAATCCTGTAGCTTCCTTTATTGGTAAAGCATCTATATCAGCACGAAGACCAACACATTTATCTCCTTTTCCAATAGTAGCAACTACACCTGTATTGCCTATAACTCTATTTTCTATACCCAATTCATCAAGCTTTGATTGTATATACTTACAAGTTTCAAATTCCTTGAACGATAATTCTGGATTAGAATGAATTTCTCTTCTTATCTTTTGTAGTTTTGGGAACAACATTTTTGCTTGTTCTAGTACTATTTTCTCTGTCAAAATTTAAACCTCTATTTCCTTTTCTTTTAATATTATTGCCGGACCTATTAGATGAAATTTTGTCCCTTTTTTAACATCTATTCTTTTATCTATCGTTATCTTTTCGCCGCTAGTAGGTATTATATCTACTGGAAAGTTAAGACCACTTTCTTCAACTGCAGTTATTGCTGTAGCTACTGCTCCAGTACCACAAGCTCCAGTTTCTTTCTCGACTCCTCTCTCATAAGTTCGGAGATATACAATTTTAGATCTCACGTCATAGAAATTAGCATTAGAGCCAACGTTACCAAATGTTTCGTTATATCTAACTTCTCTACCAATACCATTAATATCGAGTTTTGCAATATCAAGTAAATCCAATTTGTCTATTCTAATCACAGTATGTTGACTACCATTATCAACGTAATGTGTATTGACTAGGTGTCCTTGCAATTTGAGAGTTTGTTCCTTGTATTCTTTTATATTAGGCATTTCTAAATCAATAAGATCTTCTAGAATCTGAGCCGAATATATAGCTCCTGCCATTTCAAATCTAACTTTTTCTTGACTGCTTTTAATTACTCCTTTCGTAAGTGCAAATTTCACAATTGCCCTTCCACCATTACCACACATCATTCCAGTACTACCATCTGGGTTGAAATAAACGCATTTGAAGTTATAATCGGCACTTTGCTCTAAAAGCATTAATCCTTCAGTCTCAAAATTGTTTGTTTTATTAACTGAACAGAGAATAGGTGCCAAAGACTTTCCTTGCTCTTCAGATAGTATATTTGCAGTGTTGTCTATTACAGTGAATAAATTCCCTGCACCAGACATATATGTTACTTTAATCTTCATTTATTACTCGTATTGCTTCATCATGAATCTGACCATTAGTCGCTAATATTTCTTTATCATTAACTAATGACGGTTCTCCCTTGTAGTTAGTACACTTTCCACCTGCTTCTTGCACGATTAATATGCCTGCAGCTACGTCTCAACTATTTAGATTTACTTCCCAAAACCCTTCGAATCTACCACAAGCTACATAAGCTAAATCCAATGCAGCTGAACCGAGTCTTCTTATGGGTATTCCTCTTTTTACAATATTTGTAAAACTCTTGATAGCATTTTTAGGATCATTATTAATATCATAAGGAAAACCAGTAACAAGCAATGATGAATTCATGTCACTTTTATTAGATACAGCAATAAGTTCTCCATTTAGTTTTGCTCCATTACCCAATTCAGCACTAAAAAGTTCATCTAGAATAGGTTGATATACCGCCCCAGCTATTAGTTCTCTATTTTTGCTAAGTGCTATACTTACACTGAATATAGGGATATTGTTAGCATAGTTAACAGTACCGTCTAGTGGGTCTATTATCCAATCATACTCACTATTATTATTAACACTTCCTTTTTCTTCAGAAATAATATTGTGAGTAGGGAATGCTTTCTTAATTTCTTCTACTATATACTTTTCACTTTTATAATCGTATTCAGTAACAAGATTGTTTTTTCCAATTTTGTTATCAATTTGAAACTTACTACCGAACCCACTACGTAGTATATTTCCAGAATTTGTTATTGTATTATTAATAAAATCAGTAAATTTGGTCATGTTTTTATATGTAAATTAAAATAATAATAAGAGAAAATAAGATTAAACGACTAAAAACATGCTTTTAGAGACAAATTCTTTTATTTCTTTTTATATCTTCTTATATTTTATTGTAACCTATTTGTAACTCATAAATAATACTTAGTTCGAAAACTAACAAGGTATTAAAATATGAAAGTACATCTGAGAAAGAAACCCATCTCAAAAAACCGAAGCTCACTATACTTGGAATACTATAATTCAGGAAAAAGAAGTTTTGAATTCCTTAAAATATATATCCATTCAGGAAAAAGACTTTCCCTACATGAGAAAAATCATAACAAAGAAGCACTGAAGAAAGCAAAAATATTAAAATCAGAACGTGAAGTTGAAATATATAAAGGTGTCTATAGAAGTTCCAAAGGAAAAATTAATATTTACTATTTAGAATATCTAAAAGAATTCGCAACTGAAAAAGGAAACTATCACATTCAAGCATACCGAAATATGAAATTGCATCTCGGTAAAGACAAACCTATTAATATGATAGAACCAAATACTCTTCGTAGTTTTAAAGTATACCTAGAGAATAAGTACAAAGCAACTACAGCTAAGAACTATTTTAACACTATACGTATGTTATTTAGCCATGCTATTAAAGAAGATATTATTAAAGATAATCCCTGTAAGAATATACCTGATAATACTGTTAAAATTACTAGGAGAGTACATTTAACATTAGAAGAGTTAAAGATTCTGTACATCACACCTTGCAAAAATGAGAATGTCAAAATTGCCTTTTTATTCGCATGCTTTACAGGACTTAGAATATCAGATGTGTTAAAGTTAAAATATAGTGATATTTCAAATGACCAGATATCTATTTATCAAACTAAAACGAAAGATTTCATAAATTTACCAATTAATCAATTCATATATTCGTTAATAAATATAACGGATGTAGGAAAAGAGAAAAACGTATTTGTATTACCTTCAAAAACATGGATTAACTTAGTCCTAATTGATTGGGTTAAAAGTGCAGGAATTAATAAACATACTACGTTTCACGTATCTAGACATTCATTCGCAACTATCCAAATTACTTTAGGAACAGATATTTATACAGTATCTAAACTACTGGGCCATAGAAATTTGGAGACAACACAGATATATGCTAAAATAGTAGACAAAATGAAAACTGATGCAATAAATAGGATGCCATTTTTATGAATATAAAGAAGTTCTGTACTGAATTACATTTTTTAAGTAGAATACATAATATAGATTTGAACGACTTAATTCAAAAAAAAGTAGATGTGTCGATTGAGTATAACTACAATAGGCTGATGAACAGTAATATAAAAAACAATTTTAGTACAGTACTGAATTATTTTGAATTATCTTCTTTATTAATAGATGATTTAGATGAAGAAATATTAAAGAAATTCCGACTCACTGAGAAGGAGTATTCTGAATTGCATCTTACTATGCCTGAAGAAGTGATTGTAACTGTGATTGTAATAAAAGCAAGTTATTACAGTGATTATGGGGATGATTATAATTTTTCACCATTAGTAAACGAATTGAATAATTATCTAAAAGAATATAATTCATATAATGAAGCAATAATAATCTATGAAGAGTATAAAAATACATATCTAAAGTCAAGTGATGAAATTATAGACATGTATGAATACAATTACATCCCAAGTGATAATAATGAAGAGAAAATTATTTATTCAAAGAACATCAAATCAACTCAATTCTATTTGACATGCTATGTTTTAAATAAATTGTTATTTGAGGTTAGAAGTAGATTAAAAAAGGCATCTATATTAAGAAATGAATACGGCCAATTTGAATTCAACAAACCCCAGTGTGTCCTTGGATTGCTATTAAGTGAAATATATAATACTCCAAACCTAATCGAAGAGAATAGTAGTAAAATTGAATTTGTCCGTAAAACGGTTTCAATCTTTGATGTTATAGGTAAACATAATTTTAACCTATATAAATTTAAAGATAGAGAAAATGAAAGGGAAGAACTTGTTAATAGTTTAAAAGGTGGCTTATCAACTGAAAAAAAATGCAAAAAAACAATAGCGGAATTAGCTGATGGTGAATATGAGGAAATTAAAGAAGCATTGATTAACATTTTAAAAGAGAAAGCAATAATAAAATCTGAAAAGAAAAAAAAGTAACTGGTTACTCATTTTGTTACTGCCTTAGATGCATAAGTTAGCATAATACTAATTTACAACTAAAGGAAAATATACACTATGAGCATCTCTATTCATTACTGTAAAACTAATAAAAAAAATCAAAAGTACCTAAAGTTTTTTTTCTATAAGAAAAATCAAAATAGAAAAGGGTGGTCACCAGGTATTTTTATCTATGACGAAACTAATCGAGAACAATTCACTAGAATTCAAAAAAAGCATAATAAAATTACTTTAAAGTATATAGAAGAACTTAAAGTAGAAAAGGAATCAGAATTGGCAAAATGTCAGTTTATCAATGAAATATTTGAAAAGAAAATGTTCCTTGAAAACTACCAGATATTCTCAAACCGAAAAGGAAATTTACATATTTCGGCATATAAGTCCATTAAAAAATATATTAATTATAAAATAGGTAAAGATATTGCGACTTCTGATTTAGATAAATCATTAATCATTGGTTATCTAGATTATCTAGAAGAACATGGCAAGAAGCCACGTACTATTAATAACTACTTCGGTTCATTAAAAAGTTTTTTTTACCAAGAGTTCTATTCTGGACATATAGATAGGGTTCCATTTCTAGGTATCAAAAAGAAGAAAGTTCCATATAAAATACCAGTATCATTGGAACAAGAGGATATTGATAAACTAATGTCAATTGAGAATAAGCCAGAAGTTCTAAAATCATACTTATTTTCTACTTTAACAGGACTGAGATTCTCAGATTCGAAAGAATTAAAATATTCAGATTTAACTCATAATAGACTAAAAAAGGTACAGAGAAAAACGAACAAGCCATTAGATAATCCATTAAGTACCAAAGTATGGGATTTAGTAGATAAAGATAAAGTTAGTCAAGATAAATTAGTATTTGAATTAGGTTATAATTCGAGTATGAATTATGAATTAAAGAAGTTAGTAGAAAGTGTTGATATAAAAAAACATATAACTTTTAGGACTAGCCGAAATACATTCGCTCAAAGATTATCTAATATAGAACCAAATCTAAAAACAGTTTCTAGTTTGATGGGACACCAGTATATAAACACAACATTAGGTTATGTTCACGCAACAGATGCTGAAAAAAGCAATGCAATAAATAAATTATAAAGGAAGAATAAAATGAATGTAAATGAAAATATATCGCAATTAATGGAAGAAATTATGAAAGAATTGAGCAAATCTAACAATGAAGTTCAATCATCAGAAGAATTAGGCACTGAAGCGTATGTATCTCTAATAGATGCTGCTGATTATTTGGGTTATGAACCCAAATATATGTACCAACTTAATTACAATAATAAAATCCCATACTACAGACCGAATAACGGAAAGGTAAGATATAAGGTTAAAGATCTTAATGAATTTAATGGAAGAAATAGAAATCAAACTTATAATGAATTTGTTGTAGAACGCACAAAAAAAAGATAGTATTTAATTAAATGGATGGCAGTATTCCAGTTTACTTTGTAATGAACCAAAGTTCATTGCCTGAATATATTATGTGCAAGCAAGTAATAGAACAAGGTTTATTTGAAGATTAGGAAGCAGAACCTAATATTAGAACCGCAATTATTATTAATGTAATTGCCGTTTTTTTTAAAATCTATAATCATTATATTGAATGTCTATTACATTAAACTAGTTAGAAATAAATATGAATAAAAACACAGCTCGTGATGTACATCAACTTATAGATAAAGCATCTGATGTCTTTTATAATAAGCATGGATATGAAGCTGATATAGTCTACATTAACAAGAGCTATTATTTACAGCTTTTACGAGAGAAACATGATCTAAGAAAATCAATGGGAAGAATGGCCAAACATCTAGCTGATAGGAGTGTTCTTGGATTTGAGATAAGATTACATAGAAGAAAGAAGATAATATTAAAGAATTACAAGAAATAAAAAATCCCTACATGATTTGAACATGCAGGGATTTTACTTGATAACGGTATCTTATATTAAATATCAAGCGTCTATATTACTTCACTACCACTATCTTCTTAACTGATGTATTACTTCCATTATCTACTTTAAGATAATAGACACCCGAATTTATTCGTAATCCTTTTTCATCTTCCAAATTCCAAATCAAGTGATTCTTTACATTTTGGCTGTAGGTTTTAACTAAAGTACCTCGTGCATCATATATTTGAACGTCAAAATTATAATAGTTATCATTAGTAAATTGAATGACAACATTATCAGAAGTTGGATTAGGGGATATAATAATATCTGAATTCTCGGTATTATCTTCAACATCCGATTTCACATCTGTTTGTACTATCTTACCTCGTAGATGCTTCCAAAACGATGCTGTAGGGCTAAACTCTAGTACTTTCTCTCTTACCATATACCATACATCACCTGTGTGATGGTACTCATCTACAAACTCACCACTTGTTATACTGACATCTGTCATCTTATCAAAAGGACCATCTTCGTAGTTGGATCTAAAGACATCATAGTAATGAGGAATACTCATATCAGATATATCCCAAGTCAATCTTACAGTATAGTCATTCACTTTCAATGCTTTTAGATTAGATACAGAATTCTCCAATTCTAGTGGGTACATAGTTAGTGTTGGGTCGCCGAGTAAACCAACGTGTACACCATTCTTATATGGGTCATAAGGTTTAGAAGTAGTGTCCGTTTGGAAATGCTCTAATGGAATGTATATCTCATTATTCTGAGTTAGCCGTGTACTGTAACCTATGGGGTAGCCGATAGACATGTGGTGCATAAACCAATGAGGATGCCCCACCCATGCAGCTGTTAGTATAGACGGCTCTGATGCTAGTGATGCACGAAGAAAGTTATCAGGGCTATCCCAATCGCCTATATAGTCGCCATACAGCATAGTGAAAATAGTATTAACCTGCTTTGTAGCAAAGTCCTTACTACTTCCTACATCGCCAAGGGAATCGAAAGTCTGTCCATTACCACAAGCATAAGAAGCCATATAAGATTCATTCTCTAATGTAGAGAAATAATCTCCCTCACTGATACTATCTGGTCCAAACATAGAGTTGAAGTTTCGCCAACCCGATGAGGCAGGTGCTTCTCGCAAATGTTCATCTGCAAGTTTATCATCTATCAGCCCTCTTCTTCGGAAAGGAAGTTGACCCGTTCTGTATTTGTGGTTCTTGTTCAGATACCTACGCAGTAGCTCAATTTCTGATTCTGGGAAAGAAGGTAACTCTGACAAATCTAAACTACCAACCATCAAATCTACTTTGTATGGAAACGTATTGTAACCATATACCAAATCTTGATAGCCATAATTATTTCTTTCCCAGTCTGATTCAAAAGAATTCTCTTTATCTCTATAGGTATGTGCGAAAGCCGTTTTAATTCCAAATAATCCGTTAGCAGGCCATGCACCAAGGTGATTTGGCTTATTATCAGGAGCAAATTTACCCGAATAAAACTTTGGTGTTTTTCCGATTAATAAAACAGCTTCAGTATTTAGATTTGGGTTATAATATAAAAAATCTCTAATTCCGAGATAATAAAGATCTAGCACATTTATAAACCTAGCTTCATCATATTTCATCCTATTCACTTCAACTATTCTAACACCCCACCCTTCCGAAACCAAATCATCTCGCAATCTCTTTATTTCAGATTCTAACGGATAATATACAGTAGAATCTACTAATAAAAGTACTGTCCTTTTTGCAGCATACGACTCTAACTCTCTGCCACAAGCAAGGTAAGTATTCGATTTGGCTTGTGAGTATGGGAAACCCTCGTATGTGTTGTATTTCATAGATGATTGATTTATATAATTAAATTCATACAACCTGTTTTTTTCAATATTATCTACTTTGTAAATAGAATCTTCCAAATCATTATAATCTGCGATTTGTAGAAATTTATTTTCCAAAGTACTTAATTGTTCCAAATAGTAACCATATCTATGAATGGCATTTTTTCTGTTGAATATAATTGAATTATTTATTGAATCTATTTCTATATTAACAGGAGTATATAGATTCTTTGATACTGATGGTATTTGTGAATTTATAATACTTATGCTTATAAAAAATAATATAATTATGTGTTTCATTTTAATCACCTTATTTCGTAATATTAAATGATTTTGAAATATATCTTAAATCATTACATAATATAGATGAGAAGCTTATAATAAAAAAATTGCCCCTCAGAAGAAATAAAAAATCCCCAACTATTGCTAGACGAGGATTTTACTTGATAACGGTATTTGTATTAAATATCAAGCATCTAAACTATGTTTCTACTCCTTCACAATACGTTCTCTTGCTGTGTATTTCTTATTACCTTCGGTGTGTTCTACATTAATGATATAAGCACCTGAAGGTAGGCTAGTAAGGTCAAAATCAAACATCTGACCTGTTGCACCATTCTGTGAAGTAACCATTCTACCTGTTGCATCAAAAACAGAAACTATTAATGACCTATTCTCAATCTTATATCCATCTAACTTCTCTGGTAGGAATGCTTGTACACGTAAATTACCTGATGTTGGGTTAGGATACACTGTTAGTTCAAAGTTATTGATATTCCTTGCTTCATATTGAATACCACCGTTATTAAAGTCAATAATATACTTTACAGGTTCTTTCTTAATAGCAGATTTATAGCTTATAGTATCTGTATTAGCTAAACCACCTATAAATGCTTTTTCGTTATAGTGAGCTGTTGTATCATCATTCTGATATATTAGATTAAACTCAGTTGTTGTGGAATCTATAATAGAATAAACCAACTTGGTAGCACCTGAAGGATAAGTAGTAATAGTTGGCATCGTTAATACTACTTGTGTAGAATCATAAGCACGTTCTAGTATAAGATTAACATCTGAATTTCTATAACCATAAATAGTTATCTCCATTTCCATCTCACCATCATTATTAGCATCATTTAGTATGAGTCCTTTTGCTTTAAAAGAATCTGCTGTAAAATCTGATAACATAATATCAGTTGGACATGGGTCGGTTAACATTGGATTTGTTTCAAAATGGACTGGTCGGGTAGATATAGGTCCAGGGTCATTTTCAAACTTTGGTAAGTCAAAGAATACATTATTACTGTCTCCAGTAAATCCCATCAAAACTTGATTATCTATCACATCTTCATATGCAGCTTTATAGAATAAATTAGCTGATGCTTTAATAATAGGATTATCCAAAGTATCTACATCTTTTGTTTCAAATACTCTCCTGTTTTTCCACATATTATTTAGATTTTCAAAATTAGGCTGTTTACTTTTAGCAAGTTGTGTCATACTACCTGATGCTGCTTTCCTTGGAGCTATTTTAGGATAGAAACCTTCTATTGTATTATCGTTATCTATATTCAATATAATAGAACCATTGAATTTAGGCATTTGATAAATTACAGTTGTATCTAACGTGAAATTCATATTATAATTTCCTGCTACTTCACTTTCCTCTCCACCTAACAATATACCATCTTGTTGAGCAGAGTTAATACTTGATATTACATCTGTATTTCTAGGGCCCGAAAGATAAATCTCTCTTAGCTTAGATGAATTCCAACTATCTGTTACATGGCTAGTATCTTTATAATAAAATGTAACACCTGCAATTTTAGTAGTTGAGAACCCTGCGAATGTTTGGTCATCTATCCAATCTATATTATCTATTCTATTATAAATACAATCTGGAATGTCTGTTGTGTCATAACTGCTCAAATTTCTATAGATTATTGGCTTGGTTTCTACTTTTGTTTGTTTATTAGTTGTAGATATCTTCAACATTTTGTTATTAATATCTCTCTGATATTCTATCGCACCTTGATAATTATCAGGTATATTTAGAATTACAGTATCATTATCGAAAGAAACTCTTGAATAAAAAATACCTCCGATTGTATCGTGCATTTGATACCAAACCAAACCTGCATTATTTTCTCCATTTCCCATATGGCTATATGTATTGAACGAAGGATATAATATTGATTTAGGAGATATACCAGGAAATTCATGGATTTTTATAGTATCAATATCTATTGGTGTAATAGCATTACTATCTTGATATGCTACCAATAGACCATTTAGACTATCAGTCCATGCTATAAAATTCCCAGCCGCTGAAGCATTTATTGTAGGTGTTCCTAACCTTTCAATATCACTAGAATTCAGTTTGAATATTTCTTCATTTGATACTGTACCACCACCTATTGGTAACATCTTTGAAAGTATCACTCTTCCTAAATTCGGACCTGAACCTATACTATCAGTACATGTATATACTATATATGGATGTGGAATTCCAGAACTGTCTTCTCTAACCACCAATGCTGGATGATTACAGTCTTCGTATAATGGATTAAGTGGGTTTTGTCGTATAAAAAAGTCTTTTGAAACATTTACTCGTGAACCTGCATTCCATTTAATATTTTCTGACAAGTCATTTTTTTGAATTGGAATACTCTGATATAATGTACTTCTTTATATATAATATTGGTATCTGGTTTATATGAATTTTTATAATAAGCTAAGTGATATATTATCTTGTTAGTATCAAGAGGATCCGTATATTCTATTAGGTTATTTTGATTATAATTATCTAAAAAACCACTAACCATATCAGTTTTTAGTACTTCTACTCTTAGTATTTTAGCTTGACCTGGAAGCAAGTTAAATGATAACGACCGATCTTGTCCAATTACAGTATCTGTTACCATATCATAGTACTTTTCACCTCTATGCCACAAAGAATTCAGAGAATCAACATCTGAACCTATCTCACTTATACGCAGCAGATTATAATCATTGGTATCTGAATAAGTATAGTCAAATGGAATGGTTACCTTCCTAGCTCCGATACGCTTCCACCAATAATCTTGGTACAAAAGTGAATCAGGACTATTTATACAGCTATCTCGGAATTCTGCACTTGATAGAAAACGAATGTATTTCTCTGATGAATTCAACGGATTTGTGAATTGAATTAAAGGGTCAGTCCTACGATTTTGAACTCCTACATAAAACACACTATCAATAGGTACATCTTTTTCCCTCAATATCGTAATATCAAAAAATGAACTATCATACGGCTCTTCCAAGTGATTATCAAATAGCTTTTTCTTTACTAAACGTGTTGTAAAAGTGTTGTATTCAGCCATATTTACAAATTTATGTAGTAACGTATCTGTGCCATATAATTCTTCATTCTGTGAATAATATGGTCTAAATCCTTTACTGTATGCAGCACACAACCGAAGATTCATTAGAAGTTCGTCATTTGCTCTTATGAATGAATTCATCTCATATAATTCTGCTCTATAGCTCATTGTCCCAATATAAACCCTATCTGAATCAACTTCCATTTTACTTGCTAAATTTGGGTGAAAATATTTATATCCTATTGTATCATTATAAAAACTCCAAGTATTATATTTATAATTAATAAAATCTGTACCAACACTATCTGAATAAATATCATTGTTTACGTTTAATTTTGTGAAGTCGCCTAAGCCCATATTCCCTACACTAGAATATGGGAGTCTTCTATTTTGATCTCCATCTGTCATAAATCCTTTGCAACCTTTTATTAATGCACCCATATTCATTAGTCTAAACTCTTCCGCTGTATAATGTCTTGCTGCTCCAGTTACTATAAATGTGTCGATTGTTGTACCATTATCAAAATGTTGAACTGTAAGATTATAAATGCTATTCCAAAAAAACCATGAATTATCATTATATAAAAAACTTGATAACTTTGAATCTTCATTAAAATAACTCTTATACATCTCACTTTCATACCTTGCTTGAAACACAACTGAATTGTTTACTTGAAGATTGTACTTTGTATCATCAGCCATATCAGACCAAACAATACCACTGTCTAATAAAATTTCATAATCTGAACTTAATGTGTCTGGGTAATAAATATTGTTCCAAGATTTCAAATAGCCTGATTTTATATTCATACCTCCAACTCCATCTCTTCCATTTCTTGCATAAGGTGCAGGTACTAGATAACCATTTGTCAAACCTACACCAGGCCATTTGAATGAACTTTCAGTGTAATAATAATATAAATTCGGGTTTTTTAGTCCGTCTCTGGTGATGAACATTCCATTTGATAACTTATTAGCATAACGCATTGGACCCCACCAGTAATAACTATCATTTTCTGTGTCTTGGAAATAGAATCTGAATAAATTTGCATCTTGGAAATTGTTACTACTATCTCGGATGGCATCTATACTGGTTTGTAATATCCCATATATAGCATTAGGTTGATCATAGTGAGTTGGGTCATCTGGATCTGTATATTTATCTAAATGACCTCTCCCGTTACTGTAGTCGCCTGCATCATCTTCAAGTGAGTCCAACTCACCACGCAAGAGATAATGAGACATCTCACTTTCTATACGTATATAATCTATCGCTATGTCTGTTCTACCAAAGTAATTTACTTCTATATCGAGATCTTTTATTTCTTCACTTGTTAAGCTACTTCTAGAAAATATTGGGTTAAAATCATCTTCATTTCCATTCGTGACAAATTCTGCTGAAATTGTAATGCTTTCATGCCCATCTGAACTGATTGGTAATATTTCTCTTGTGATTTTTAATGAATCTACTGGTGATATACCTTCAAAATTCTGCGAATAACCTCTTTCACCCATACCAATAGTATCTAATTTTTCTGTTGAGTCTCTGTGATAAATAGGAAGTTTATTAAACTTAATATAACCTGTATCATCATTCCATTTTGTATAAGGCATCTTCAGACTAATCACCACAGAATCATCCTTAACTATTTCAATTGCTGGGTTCAACCGCTTCAGATTTATAGTCAAATACCAACGTCTTCCCAAATAATTATCAGTCTCTCCATCTGCTTTATATTTATCCCATGTCTTAGTCTTAAAGTTAGGTTGGGGCCATATATCATCTAATACTCTACCACCTACAAAAGAACTATCTTTTTCTAATATTATTCTTGAATAATTAGGATCTGTAGAAATAGTAGGAATTCTTCCTTTTCTATTCCTAAATCCAAAAACAGGATCAGTAATATCATCAGGTCTAAGTATAGTACCTTCATTTGTACCATCTAAAGGTAAAGTAGGTTCGTATTGCATAAATGGAGAATTAAAATAACCTCCTACATAATAATTTCTACCTCTCCAGGTTGGTTTATATATTAAATTTAGTTTTTGATTTAATGTACCACTTACAGTATTTAGTACCGCACTTGCAGCTGCATTATTCAGAAGAGCATTGTTCATCTGCCAACTGCCTGACCATTGGAATCCAGTCATAACAGAATTTTGTTGAAATGAATCTGGTTCAAATACCCTTGGTGTTGTAGAGTAACCCCATTCAAATTCCCACGGACTTGGTTCATTATCTTGTGAATAAAGAGAGATAGAAAGTAAGATTAATATTAAAATCAGCTTTTTCATATTCTAACCCTCCTTAATAATTTTATATGTTCTATTTTGGTTGTGGCATTGTAGAGTAAGAAAGTAAACACCAATAGGATAAGGAGTAAAATCTATCTGTAAACTCTCTGATTGACCTGATACAGTAGTTTGAAAAACTAAAATACCATCAGTATTATTAATCTGATAATTAATTATTGGCTCTTGGCATTCAATTGATATGTTAACAAT
>JAGXGG010000082.1 GCA_024636855.1 Ignavibacteriota bacterium
CTTGTTATTAGTATCAATGCGAATAGTAACACGAGTGATTTTAAGTATCTCATAATACTCCTTTGAATTGTTATTTGTGATTAAATATCTTACTGCAAATATCGTCAAAATAATGCTAAACTATTAAAAGTATTATTGTTCACTTATCAACATATTTTTTCGTATTTTTGCAATCCTAATAATAATTGTCAGATATGAATATCAATAGAATCAACATATATATGGCTGGTCAGCAAGAATCTCCAGAGATAGAGGAGCTAGTAGAAGTAGAAGTGGCTAATCCTACTAAGGTTATCTTGTATGATGATGAATGGCATACATTCGACGAGGTTATTAATCAGGTAATAAAAGCTACTAATTGCGATTATGATAAAGCTCAGCAAATAACATGGCAAGTTCATAATGCAGGTAAAGCTGTTGCCTACTCCGGCGATATGCCTGCATGCCTGCGAGTAAGTGCAGTACTAGAAGAAATAGCTCTCCACACAGAAATAGAAATGTAATTAAATCTTAGTTGTTTTAATGGCTCTTATTCTTTCTATCACCGGTGGATGAGAGTAATTCATAAATACATACCATTTGTGAGGAGTTAGGTTAGATAGATTGTCTTTCGATAGCTTTTTCAGTGCTGATATCATATCCTCTCTATTCGATCTACCAACTACTGCAAACTCATCTGCTTCGTATTCATTTTTTCTTGAAAGTATATTCATTCCTATTGATAGTAGAGTCTCTAGAGGACTATATAGTAAAGAGAAGAATAGAAAACCTGCATATATGGGTGTGCTATCCATATAGAATGCCTCATATAAGCCATCTTGGTATAGGAATAGCGATAGTAAGTAGAATAACACTCCAGTGTGCAATATACTGATGAACATACCTTGTACTATGTGTTTACGCTTATAATGGCCTATCTCGTGTGCTAGTACTGATACCAATTCACCAGTAGTGTGCTTTTCGACTAATGTATCAAATAGAGCTATTCTTTTATTTTTACCAAACCCTGTGAAAAAAGCATTTGATTTAGAAGATCGCTTGGAGCCATCCATTATAAATATATCTTGCAATTGGAAATCTACTTTTTCTGCAAATTCCATTATTCTCTGTTTTAGTTCGCCATCTTCTAGTGGTTTGAATTTATTGAATAGTGGCATAATCCATTTCGGTGCTATATATTGCATAATCAGTGTGAAAAGTACTACTGCTCCCCAAGCATAGAGCCAACTCATTTCACCTAATTCGTTGAATATATATAGTATGAGTGCTAGTACAGCTCCACCTATAACTCCTAATAGTAATATACCTTTTATCATATCTATTATGAAAGTCTTTGCCGTTGTCTTATTAAATCCGAATCGTTCTTCGATTACAAATGTAGAATAAATAGAAAAGGGTAGAGATACTATTTGTTGTAATACAATTAGAATACCAAAGAAATATAATCCACGTAATATAAAACTATCACTCCAACTCTCGGCTATTGTATTTACATATTCGAAACCACCCAGATACCAGAATAATAATAATGAAACTAGACCAAACCCAGAGCTGATAAATCCAAATTTAGTCCTTGTCTTAGTATATTCTTGTGAATTACGATATGTCTCATTATCATAGACGTCTGCAAACTCACTTGGCAACTCGGTATCTAGTGCTTTTAGGTTTAGATATTTAGCTGTGTTATCGACTATAAATTCAATTAGTACTATTGCTGTTATTATTATGGCGTATGTATTCATATAAGAATTTCAACATATTCATTTTAAAAAAATAATTTAATCATCATTACAACGTATTCCAATTATTAATTAATAAAAAAGGATTTTATAAGAATGAAGAATATAATTGTAATTGGTGGCTCCTCTGGAATAGGAAGGGAATTATCTTTAATGTTATCTAGAAATGGCGACAATGTATTCGCTACATACAACAACTCTGAACAAGCGAACGATAAGAATTTAACTTATAATAAACTTAATGTATTAGACGAAGATTTGAACTTTGATTATCTACCCGAATCAATTCATGGTTTGGTCTATTGTCCCGGTACTATCAATCTAAAACCATTTAATAGAATAAAAGAAGAAGAATTCATAGATGACTATAAGATACAGGTGACAGGAGCAATTAAAGTTATTCAAGAAATTGTCCCTAGAATGAAAAGAGTAGAAAACGCATCAATAGTACTTTATTCAACTGTTGCTGTACAAACAGGGTTTAATTTCCATTCAATGGTTGCTTCTTCTAAGGGAGCTATTGAAGGGTTGACTCGTGCTTTATCAGCTGAATTCGCTCCTAAAATTAGAGTTAACGCAGTTGCCCCTTCTATTACAGATACTCCATTAGCCTCGAAATTACTCAGTAATGAGAAAAAAATTGAAGAAAATTCTAAACGCCATCCTTTAAATAGAGTTGGAGATGTAAAAGATATTGCTAGTATTTCTAAGTTTTTACTTAGTGATGAATCGAGTTGGATTACAGGTCAAATAATAAAAGTAGATGGCGGTATATCTTCTATTAGATAAAAAAAGCAACTCAATTTCTTAAGTTGCTTATATATTCTTCTGGATATCTTAATAAGAAATTAAGAGTTCAATTCTTTTTCGATGTCTGGTGCAATCTTTGCCGGAGTTGTTTGAGGAGCATATCTATTAATAGGTACTCCATCTTTTCCAATCAAAAACTTAGTAAAGTTCCATTTGATATCGTCAGTAACTAAACCAGATTGTTCTGATTTTAGATAAACATAAAGTGGATGAGAATTTTCACCATTTACATCTATCTTATCAAATAGGGGAAAGGTAGTAGAGAATTTTGTAGAGCAAAACTCTTTTATATCTTTACTGTCACCCGGTTCTTGGCCACCGAACTGATTACAAGGGAATGCTAATACTTCGAATCCTTGATCCTTGTATTTCGCATATATTTCTTGTAAACCTTCGTATTGAGGCGTCATACCACACTCACTAGCTGTGTTCACTATTAGTAATACTTTACCTTTGTAATCAGATAGGTTTATAGTTTCACCATCTATATTCTTTGCAGTGAAATTATAAACCGTCTTTTTTTCAGACATATCGTTACCTTCAGAATTGCAGTTCATAGAAAAGAAAGCCAACAACAAAAACATTGACAATAATTTCATATTTTTCATATTATTTCGTTTTATAAGTTAGTTATTTTTCAAAAACGACTGGATCGCAATCACATTGTTGTTGAACTATAATTTTAGCAGCATTAGCAGACTCTAAACTAGAATAGTTACCTATTACCACTGCAAACTTATTAGTGTTATCAATTGATTTTTGTTTTACTTCTGTTCTCATTCTTTTACGCAAGAACTTCTTCATTTCTGCATTTGCGTTCTTCATATCGTCAAATAGACCTACTTGTAACCCATAGTATCCAGTATTACCAACTTCTTCTTCTTCTTCGATAGTTTGAGGTTGAGTAACTACTTTTTTCTCTACAACTGGCTCTATTCTAACTTCAGCGATTTCTGGTTCTGTTTCAGAAATTCTCTTTTTTTGCTCTTCAAGTATTTCAGATGGAGCTGGTGTAGGAGTCGGGTTAATGTCTTGAACATCTACTTTTACTCTTTGTCTTACTACTTTGTGATTTCCAGTATTGATAGCCAAATTATCTTGGTTAGATGCTACTACTTTTTTAATTTGTATTTGTGGCTCTTCTTGGATCGGCTCGACTACTGGTTTAGCAGGTTGCTCTTTTTCAATTACCATACCTATTTTCTCTGGCTCTTGCTCAGAAGTTAGGTCTTGCATCGGCTGAGGTTTGTAAACTGGTTCGTCTTTAATCACTGGAGTGTTCTCACGACCAATTGGCTTTTCGTTAGTTGCTTTTAATATGCTATTTTCTTTTCTGAATATTCCTTCTGCCATACGAACAACTTCTGCAGCTGGTACTATATAAGGCGAGTGTGGATATTTAGTTCTGAAATAGTTTAACTCATACTGAGCTTTATTAGTTTCACCTTTTAAAGCGTAAAACTGAACAATTCTCCAATAAGCATCATCAGCCCAGTCACTCTCAGGATAGTTAGCAACTATCTTTTTGTAAATGTCTAATGATTTATGTGCATCGTCTATTACCACTGCTAATAGCAGCTTTACACCAGCATCATCTGGATATTCGACCATTAGGTCTGGCAATTGCGATTTTACTTCTGTGATTTTTCCGTTTGCAACCATTTCTAGGTATGCATTGATATCAGGACTGTTTGCCTGTGCCGATACGTAAGTAATTAGGCACAGTAATAGGACTAGTTTTCTCATCATTTCCCCCGAGAGATTATAGTATTAGATTTAATTTATGCTACTGGATACTAAAATATAAATTTAATTTGAATTATGAAAATATGTGAGTAAATTTCAGATAAATATGAAGTAAAAAACGAAAACAATGTCTGATAAGAAAATAAATCTATTATTTGCAGCTGGAGGTACAGGGGGGCATTTATTTCCTGCTACAGCGGTTGCCAATTATCTAAGAGAAAATTATAGTGATAAAGTTTCCTGTTTTTTTATTGGTACAGAAGATAGAATTGAATCAATAAAAGTCCCACAGATGGGATTCCCATATTTTGCTATGCCAATTACTGCATTCCCAGGTAAAAATATGAAAGGAATAATGTATCCTTTTACATTCATAAAAGCTATTTCAAAAGCACGTAAAGTTATAAAAAAAGAAAGTATAGATGCTGTTATTTGTACTGGCGCTTATATTAGTTACCCTCCTGGTTTAGCAGCTAGAAGATTAAGAAAAAAGCTTTTTCTAATGGAATCAAATGTAAACCCTGGTAAGAGTATACTATGGCTATCTAAAAATGCTACAAAGGTTTATACTTCTTATGAAAAAAGTTCCGAGTATTTTGACCCTATTTCTGTATTCAAATTGAATTGCTTGGGCAATCCAGTACGTAATGAAATACTAAATCCACCAACAAAAGAAGAAGCACTTAAAAAGTATAATTTTAATCCTGAGAATAAGACTATATTCATATTCGGTGGCAGTTTGGGAGCCAGATCAATCAACCTAGCAGTCGAGAAGAATTTAAATGAATTTGCTGAAATGAATGTGAATATCATTTGGCAAACAGGGAAGAACTACGTTATTCCAGCTGTTATTCCTCCGAATGTCAAAGCGACTATTTTTATAGATGATATGGCAACTGCTTATGCAGCTTCTGATTTGGTTGTAGCTAGATCTGGAGC
>JAGXGG010000083.1 GCA_024636855.1 Ignavibacteriota bacterium
CGGATCGATCATCCGACGACGCCGACCTCTCCCCGCAATTACAGTCTGTCTGACCGGCCGGGCACTGGACACTTCCGCATTAGTGTCAAAGAATATGTTCAAATAATATTAGATGAAGGAAGTTTCAAAGAAACACATAAGAAAGTACGCTCTGCTGACCCACTCGAATTCGAAGATACAAAAGCATATAAGGATAGATTAGTAGCTGCTTACAAAAAATCAGATAGCGCAGACGCTCTAACAACTGGTCACGGCAAGATAAATGGTAAAAAGGTTTCTTTCGCTTGTATGAACTTCGATTTTATCGGTGGTAGTATGGGTTCTGTAGTTGGCGAGAAATTCGTCAGAGCTACTCAATACGCAATCAAAAACAAATGCCCACTAATAGTGATTTCCGCTTCTGGAGGTGCACGTATGCAAGAAGCAGTGATATCACTGATGCAGATGGCTAAGACAAGTGTTGCACTAGCTCAATTAGATGATGCAGGACTACCTTTTATATCTATATTATCAGATCCTACAACTGGTGGTGTGAGCGCTAGCTTCGCTATGTTAGGAGATGTTATTATCGCAGAGCCGGGTGCATTAATCGGTTTTGCTGGACCAAGAGTTATAGAGCAAACTATAAAAAGAAAATTACCTGAAGGTTTTCAAACCTCCGAGTTCTTGTTAGAGCATGGCTTTGTAGATATGATTGTACATAGAAAACAACTTAAAGAAGAGTTAACAAAAATCATTGATTGGTTTGGTTTTTAATAGAACCATATTTGTAATACTATTCTCAATCTGTTTTTTACCGAATACAGTATTATCTACTCAGTATCATTTGCGAGAGATGGCTTATGTTACTCTAGGAGGTGTATTTGGAGCTAGTTCTAGCAACTTCCAAGATGATTACCAGAATATAATTGGTGGTAATTCCTTAGACTTTAGAGATTCCCCTTCTTTAGGTGGTGGTCTCAAATTTTGGTTGGAAGACCACTATCGTTTATCTATAGCAGCAGATTATTTCGACTCCAAATCATCAGATTCATATACCGAATTTGACTCGCTTTCTATAGGCACAGTTACCCGCGATATTTATAATGAATTCAATATTACTTCTATTCCGGTTGTTATCTCTTTGGATTATATACCTATAGAGCAGCAATTTAAAACTTATGCCTCTGTTGGTGCAGGTGTTTTAGTATCAAGAGTTAGTTGGAAAGAGAATGTCAATTCGAACAGAGCCTCAGATGTTAGAGTAGGTGGTACACATTATGACTCTACCGATTTATTTCCACTAGTGCGAGGAGCATTAGGTGTTGAATTAGATTTTGACCAGTCAGTTACGGGAAATATCATTGGTAACTTAACAATTGAACTCCGCTACACGTATATGTTCAGGAAAGTAGATATGTACAGTAATATTAAAAATCAATTAGGAGCTGAATCGTCTCAATTAGAGAACTCAGTAGAGTTAATACCAGGTTATTTGTCATTGAATCTACAATTTGGAATAGAATATTTCCAAACTATTGGTAAATAACATTTTTTTCATTAGATTGTTAGTAATAACGTTCATTCAAAATATATAAATGCTAGGGAGGCAAAAATGACAACAGAAGTAACTTTCAGACATTTTGATGCTAAGAAACATCCAACATTACACGATATGGCATTAGAGTCAGCAGATAGATTTACTCAGTTCAATAGTACAATTTTGAGCACACATGTTGAATTTATAAATGAACCCGAAGAAAAAGTTGTGGAGTTCAGAGTTAACGCAAATGGCAGAGTATTAGTCTCTAGTGATAACACAGACGATTTCAAAAAAAGTCTAGCTAGTGCAGAAGATAAGTTGATAAGACAATTAAAAAAGCTGAAAACAAAAAAGAATAATCATGATCATGAAAAATTCGAACCTGAGACAGATAAACCAGAATTTTAATTAAATTGGAAGGACATATAAAACAATATGTCCTTTTTTATTTATGTACAATAACTTAAAAGTAATAAGAAAAAAAGAAGTAAAGGTAGAAGCACTTTTACAATCACCACTCAAATTGCAAGTGATAACTGGCGATGTTGGGTTGGATAATACTATTACTGAATCTAATTTGTACAGACCTCAGCTTGCTTTAGCGGGGTTTACTGAACTATTTACATATAACAATGTGCAAATAGTAGGAAATACCGAAATTTTTTATCTCCGATCTCTGGATTTAGAAAAGAGAAAGCAAGCCTTTAGAAATATAGTCCAATTTGATATTCCTTGCATTATTATCACAAATGGAAATAAGTTCCACGATGAATTAGTAGAGTTAGCAATAGAAAATAATACAGCTATACTTTCTACTGATAAAGACACTACCTCTGCTACTTCAATTTTGTCAGTATTTCTAAATGACCTATTTTCACCACACGTAACTATCCATGGCTCATTTATGGATGTATATGGAGTAGGAATACTATTCACTGGTGGGAGTGGAATTGGTAAAAGTGAAATAGCTCTGGATTTAGTAGAAAGAGGCCATAGGCTAGTAGCTGATGATATCGTTATCCTTAACAATAACACCGGTACAGCCCTAATGGGTACAGGCACCAATCTAGTCCAACACTTTATGGAAATAAGAGGTCTTGGGATAATAGACGTAAGAAGAATGTTTGGAATACGGTCTATCAGGTTTCAGAAAAGATTAGAGATTATAGTAGAGTTAGAAGTATGGGACAGTAATGGTGACTATACACGTACTGGCTTAGAAGAAAATACATCTAAAATACTTGGAGTTGAGATAACAACCGTCAAATTACCAATATTTCCTGGTAAGAATATTACCGTAATTGCAGAAGTTATAGCCCTCAATTACTTATTAAAAACTTATGGCTATAATGCTTCTGAAGTATTCACTCAGAAGCTAAATGATACTATAATGAATAAGACTAAAGATAAAAATTACACCGATGAAAGAATAATTAATTATTTCCAAGGCGATTTAGAATAATCGAGAATAAATATATGATGAAAAGAATATTATTACCTCTACTGCTTATCACATTTTTAGTGATGGCTATAAAATCAAATGCAGATGAACCACATATTAGATTTAAAACAAAAACTTCTAAAACCGATATTAAATTAGGTGATGAATTTTATGTTTTAGTTCAATTTGATATCGACAAACATTGGTACACTTATGACTTTATTGATCAGATTAGTAATGAAGGCATAGGCCCAAATACTACCGAAATAGTTGTGTTGAGCAAAGAATTAGCAACTACTAATGGTGACTTAATAAAACCGACTCCATTAGAGAAATTCGATGAAGGTTTTGAGATGAACCTTACTTACTACAAAGGGACATTCGACGTTATAGTACCACTAAAAGCCCTTAAAAACTTTACTATAGGAAAGGAAGAACTTTCACTTGAAGTTTATTTACAATTATGTGACACTGCTCGTTGTTTACCACCTGAACCGTATAACTTAATAATAAGTAGTGATACTTATAATGCTTCTGATAATGAGAAGATTATAAATGAAAGTTCTGAGAAACTATTATTAGCAAAAGAAAAACATAAAGTAGTAAAAAAAGAAGAAAAGATAATAACTGAATCAAGTGCTGAGATAGAAGAAAGCAAGAAAAAAGGTGTATGGTCTTTTCTTTGGTTTGCTATGTTAGCTGGTGGAGCAGCACTGCTAACTCCTTGCGTATTCCCAATGGTTCCTATTACAGTATCTTTCTTTACTAAAAGAGCTGAACAAACGAAAGCAAAAGGCCTTAGAGATTCTTTGATTTACGCATTAGGTATTATACTCACATTCACTATACTCGGGTTTGCGCTTTCCTGGCTACTCCAAGATTCCGGTGGACTCGGAGGTTTTGCGGCTAATGGTTGGGTCAATATATTGATTGCATCAGTATTTATAATATTTGCATTGAATCTATTCGGTGCATTTGAGATACAGATACCAACTAGTTTGATGAATAAGTTAAACAAACAAACTCAAGGTTCTGGGATATTCTCTATCCTAGTTATGGGATTAGTATTCTCCCTTACGTCATTTACTTGTACAGTACCATTTGTTGGTTCTGCTTTGCTTTCCGCATCTGGTGGAGAGTGGTTCTATCCTATAATAGGTATGATAGGTTTTTCAACTGTATTTGCACTTCCATTCTTTGTGTTTGCACTTATTCCTTCTGCTATGAATAAGCTTCCTAAAGCTGGTGGTTGGATGAATAATGTAAAAGTAGTAATGGGATTTCTAGAAGTCGCAGCAGCAGTCAAATTCATAAGTAATGTTGACTTAGTATGGGGTTGGGGTATTATGCCTAGAGAGATGTTCATAGCAATATGGATTATTTGTGGTGTATTAATCGTAGCATACTTACTTGGTGCATTTAGAATGAAAATGGATTCAGAATTATCAAATCTAGGTGCTTTGAGAATTATTTGGGCAATTATATTCGGTGCTATAACTATATTCTTGATACCGGGTTTATTCGGTAAGAACATGGGTGAGATAGATGCATTTTTACCTCCTCAAGGTTACTTAAATGCAAATGTATCATCTGCTTCTGCTGGTGGTAGTATGTTTGGAGAGAAAGGTGAGACAACTGTATGGCTTCATGATTACGATGAAGCACTTGCATTAGCAAAAAAAGAGAACAAGCCGATATTCATTGATTTCACAGGTTGGACATGTACGAACTGTAGATGGATGGAATCTAACGTATTCCCTTTACCACAAGTTCAAAAGTACTTTACTGGAATGATAAATGTTAAACTTTATACAGATAGAAGAGAAGAGCCAGAACTTAGCAATAAAGAGTTTCAAAAGAGTATGTTCAATTCTATCGAATTACCATTATATGTTATATTGACACCTGATGAGAAATTGGTAGGAACAAAGGCATTTACTAGAGATTTACAAGAATTTCTTGACTTTTTAGACAAAGGTGCTAACTCCTTATAGGGGTTAGTACTCCTCTTCGTCTTCGTCGAATCCCTTATCTTCATAGTCGTCGTCGAAGTCTGAATCAAAGTCATCACTATCGTCTAGATTATCAATACCGATTTTATATGGAGTTTCGTATATATTGCCTTGTATCAATTCGTTTTCGCCTCCAACTAATTTTTGTGAATGCATATCTGAATTTTCGAACTTAACTATATACTTATTACCCTCTTTAGTAACAATTCCACCTTCTATATTTATATCGCTTTCGTATATTTCGTTTTCATCCTGATCTAGAATACCAGTAGATTTCATTATGACAAAATCATCATCATCTATTACTCTATAACTGTCACCTTTGGTTGGCTTTTGTTCTAATTCGTATGGAGTTATTTCATCATGTAGTAACATGAATTCTAGGGACTTGTGCCATGCTCTGTATTTGATTGTCATATCTCATTTCCAAAACATTAATTCTACAAAAACATAAATTAATAATTTTTTACTTTAAACCAGCTTGAAATCTTTCATCTTCGTTATAATTCGAAACCGGTATTTTAACTACCATATTGTCTATTAATCGAGTTTTTCCGAGTATAGTACCTAGTAGTAACACTACATCCATACCTTCCTCGAATTCCGATGGCTCAGATAGGTTATAAGCGTCAGCAGCTAGTGCATAATCTATTTTAAGTATCTCTAGCTTTCGCAAATATTCATGCATAAAAGCATTTATCTTTTTTCTATTTCTTTCACTTGATTCTATGAACTCTTTAGTAGCAACTAGTGATTGGAATAGTATTTTAGCTTTACTCTTCTCTTCATCTGTTAGGTACTTATTACGAGAACTCATTGCTAACCCACTAGTTTCTCGCACTATAGGGCAGACAACAATCTCAACTCCCATTAGCATATCCCTTGATAAAGCCTTTACTACTAATGTTTGCTGATAATCTTTTTGTCCAAAAAATGCTTTATTAGGTAGAGCAGCACTGAATAATTTGGAAACTACAGTAGCAACTCCATCAAAAAAGTGAGGTCTATATTTACCTTCGAAAACATAAGCCAAATCACCTACAGACAGACTAGTAGTTGCACCTTCTGGGTACATTTCTCCTCTTGCTGGCGCGAATAATACATCGCAATCTGCGTTCTTTGCAAGATTATAATCATGTTCAAAATCTCTTGGATATGAATCGAAATCTTCGTGAGGTGCAAACTGAGTAGGATTAACAAAAAGTGAAGTGATTACAATATCGCACTCTAAAGAAGCCCTTGTAATAAGCGAGACATGTCCTTCGTGTAAAAAGCCCATAGTAGGAACAAAACCAACAGTTTTTCCTTTGCTCCGTTGCTCTATGGAGTACTCTCTCAACTCATCTACCTTTCTAATTACTTTCATTATGCTTCCCTACTGCCAGACCGATCAGCAGTTTGTTCTGTTATTTGTGCTCTGAATTTCTCGACTTTTGACAGAGGAATATCAGCAGTTATCTCAATAGTATCTGTATATACTTCCTCAAAAGTAACGGCATACTCATCTAGCAATCGTTTTATAGTGTTGATATCATCATAAGTTGTGTATATTTTCACTTTCTTTGTTATATCTATTTTTCTTCTTTTACAAAGTTTCACAACTTCCTCAGCAGTACCACCATAAGCTCTAGCAAGTCCACCTACTCCTAACTTAGTACCACCATAGAATCGGGTAACTACAACTAGTACATCCGAGAGTTTATACTTTTTGATAGAGAATAAAATGGGGTTCCCGGCAGAGCCATTAGGTTCACCATCGTCATTGGCTCGGTATTCTAAGCCCTGTGAGCCAAGAATATAAGCATAGCAATTATGTGTAGCATCATAGTGTTCTTTACGAATAGCATGAAGATATTTATCAGCATCTTCCTTACTTTCAATTGGAAATACGTTCGCTATAAAGCGACTTCCTTTGATTTTGTCTTCAAAGGTTTTATGTTCTACTATAGAGTAATAATAATCCATCAATCGTATTTATAAAAACCTAAATTTCGTAATAATAATTCTATTCTGGGTTCTATCCACAATGTCAATATTGCAAACGTAATACCTGCTGCAACATCCACCACATAATGATAGCGTAGATATACTGTGGAGAAGATAAGACTGAAACCAATGACTGCTACTACCCACTTATATTTTGAATTGAATTTGAAAGCAAGCAAAATAGTAATAAAAGTCATCATAGTGTGTCCACTCGGCATACAATCTCTGTTTACTATACTAGCAGGATTAACTGTATCAGGCATTACTCCGCCTCCAGCATTCACCAGATCTCTGAAGAAATTAGTAAGTGCTAATCCAGGTAATTCTGTATTTAACATACTGAAATCATGTATTGTAAATCTAGGACCAATTGCTGGCATGAAGAAATATAATATATAAGAGAAGAAAAAGCCAAAAATAATAATTCTTGCAAATTCGAAAAACCTATCGTCTGTATCTCTAAGTGTAAACTCAATCCCTAATATAAAAGGCAATACATAAAACATCATATATGAAAATTGAAGGTATTCCGTAAGCAAAGGAGTTGCGAACTGACCAATCCATTCCGTAGGATGAACTCCAAATATAGCCATATCCCATGCTATTAGAGTATTGTCATAGTCGTGGGGGTTGACCAATGGTATAAACAGATGTATATTACTATATATAAAAAAGACAATTGGAATCACATATAGTCTTCTAACAAGTGTGAATACTTTGCCACCCTTATATTTACTACTAACTAAAGCGAACACTATTACAGCCGATGAGATAACTAAGTATGATAGGAGGTTCAATGCTGGGGTTTCCAACTGTCCCCAAAAGATAAAGCAAAGTATAGTATAAATAATTAACATACCTAATATGTATGCATCACTTATAGTTAGTACATGAATGATCTTCTTTAGTTTATTCACCAGTTATGCTTTTTATGTTATCGTAAAGTAGATTAAAATCTTCTAATGACAGATTTTCAGCTCTCAAATCTAACATTTCTTTAACTCTTTCTGGCATAGTGGGTGATGAAATAAATGCTTGATAATCATCTACCGAATTGAAATGCGATTTGATAGAGTTTGATAGTTTCTTTCTTCGACCGTTGAATGCACCTTTTATAAAAGAGTGTAGTTTCCTATTGAAAACACCATCATTGAATGTTATTGTTACAACTGATGATGTTACCTTAGGGGGCGGATTGAAAGCAGTCGGAGGAACATCGAAAAGTTTTTCAGCAGTTCCACACATAAGAACAGCAAGAGTCAATATACCGTACTCTTTACTATTTGGTGCTGATACTACCCTATTCCCTAGTTCTCGTTGAATCATAAAAGTAAAAGACTCTATTCTATCAGAATAATCTATCAACTTAAAAATGATTTGCGACGAAATATAATATGGTAAATTACCAATTACTTTAACTTTCTTATCTTTTGGTAATATCTCCTCCAAATCCATATCTAAAATATCCAAATTTAGAACTTTTATACCGTTGAAGTTCTTTCGAAGCACATACACTGCTCGCTTATCTATCTCTATGAGTGTAAGGTTCTTAGTTTTGGGTACCAAATACTTAGTTAGAGCACCAGTCCCAGGTCCTATCTCTATGACGAAATCATCAGGTTGTATGTCTGAAATATCAGCTATTCGCTGCGATACAGTTTCATCTATTAAGAAGTTCTGACCAAGTGACTTTTTTAATCTAAATTTTTCCAATTATACTTCGTATTTAGTGAATGCTTGTTTTAATTTATCTCTCGATTCTTCCATCGACTCATTTATAACTTTGAAATCCGATACTACAGCTGTGAAATTAGTATCACCTCTCCAACGAGGTACAATATGAAAATGTAGGTGGTCTGGCAATCCAGCACCGGCTGCGGCACCAGCATTCAGCCCTACATTATACCCCTGAGGGTTATACACTTCATCTATCACCTTAGTTGCTATATTAATCACTTCCATCATCTCTGCTCTACATTCCAATGATAACTCACTCAGAGTACCTTTATGGTCTTTTGGAGTTATTAATAAATGCCCATTATTATATGGGTACTTATTCATCATTACTATTGAGTGTTCGAACCTAGCAACTAGTAGATTATCTTCATCTTCTGTTGGTTGATTAATAGCATGACAGACGAAGCATTCCACTATTTTATCTTTCCCTTTGAACGAACCAATATATTTGGATCGCCAAGGTGACCAAAGTTGTTCCATATTCTTGTATTATATTATTTTAGCATTATAAGTTATTACAAAAATAGCTCAAAAAAAAATGCTTGTAAAATTAATTACAAGCATTTAATTTTTTATACTACTATTTACGTTAGAATATAGTAGAAGGGAATCTAATGTCAATACCCATCTGAAGAGCACTTACTCTCCAATCGTCATCAGCTGAAAGATTAGTAACACCAAAGTTATAGTTGAAGTTTGGAACGATATAGAAACCTCCAGCTAATAAAATCTCATATTGAACACCAAATTTGATACCTACTCTCAAAGCACTAGAATTAGGTATTTCACCTTCTTTAGCGATTAGAGTTCTACCATCATCAGAATAACTGATGCCTTGAGCAGCTTGCTCTTCTGGAGAAACTTGGTTGAATCTAGCTTCCTTTGGAGTTAAAAGTGAATAAGTTTGATTTTGATCTTTTGTCAAAGCAAAATCAAAAGTAGGACCAACAATAACACCAAACTGAGTATCAAATAAATTCAATTTGTATTGAGCTTCTGCAGTTATCATATTATATATAACTTCATTCTTGTGTTGAGTCGAACTATTAATAATAGTAGTTGTACCATCAGGTAAATTTGCTGTTGATGGATATTCATCACCTTCTACTTCAAAACTAGCAGGCATAGAGTTATATAATAAACGGGCTATGATTGAAGATTTAGAATCCTTGGCTCCACCAAGTAAATACTCGAACGACATACCAAAGAAATAACCATTAGCAGAACCGTTCTGGAATACAGGGCAAGGTACAGCTTGTTGGTTGAATGTTGTAATATCTGCAGAGTGCAACACCCTATTATAACCAACAACAGGCCCGAAATAGAACGGGATTGCCGCTTTAGTGGGAGCAAGCGGATCATCGAGTTGTCCAAATGAAGGCACCGTAAAAGCAATCGCTAGTGTTAGTGTTGTAAGAATAAATTTTTGTAAACTATTTGACATAATTTAAACCTTGTTACTTTGTAATAATAAATTCTTGAGTTAATGTTGTTCCAAAAGAGCGAACAACTAATATATATTTTCCGTTAGCATACTTACTAAGATTTAATATAATATTATTTTTTCCTTTATCAAACAATATTTTATCCAATACGTTATATTTTTTTCCAACGTAGTCCATTATATATACTGAACCTGTTAGCTCATCGGATACATCTACTGTAAGATTAGCTTCATTGCTTACTATATTAGGTGCTATAGAAACACCCTCAATATAAGAACTTAGTACAATATTTCGGTAGTTATAGACGCAAATCTGATCTACATTTAAAGTATTCAAAAGTGCATTACCATCATAACAATCGCTTAAGTCAAAATTTATCCCCATATCTCCTTCCAAATCGGTATGAAGTAGGGCTAAAAATCTTAAATCAAATTCCCAAGATACTATATTACCAAAATCAAAATCTGAAAACTCATCAGAAACAAGTGTAAGTTTATCAGCTTCTTTGTTAATAGTCGCTTTTAATTCTTTCTTTTTATTGTTTTCTGAATCGTAAAAATATACAATAGTTTCATTATTTTCAAGAAAAAAGTTATAAGTATCAATATCTATTGTTACGAAAATATCGGCTGTAGTATCAATATAATTGGGGAATGAGCCACTGAACTTCACATCAAAATACTTTCCAATCTGTAACCCTCCTGCATTTAGAGGGTTTATTACTACTTTATTTTGTAATGAAGTGATATTGCTCTCCGCCACAAAAACAGAGTCTATTTCTTGATCCAAATCAAAGACATCTATATTATAGTATATTTTATCTGTTTTGTTCCCAGATGACATAACAACTATTTCCTTTACTAAGGTAGATCCTGACTCGAGGGGTTCACCAAATGTATTATCCAAAAATCTAGCGATTTGAATGTCAGAAACAATATCTATATTCTTGATAATAAACTGAGTATTGCCCGTATTGGTTATACTTAGACTTAGTGTATCTAAGTTACATGACTGTACCGTCAGATCTTCGGGTGTCACTAATATATCAAGTGTGTCTCTTTCATCTACGAAACCTCTTATATGTATAGTATCTGTTTTCACTCCATAATTAGGAGCTGCATCAGACTCTACTATTAATGTCATAGTTTGCAAACCCAAAGATAAACCGTTGAACCTAATAGGAAGCGATTCAGTCACTCCTTGACCTAAAGTTCTACTATTATAAAAAGATTTATCGAATTCGAATACATTCTCATCGCCTAATAATTTGAATATTCTATTAATCTTCAAATCTTCATTCCCATCAGAGAATATGACATCTACTGTCGAGTCTTTGGACGAGAATATTTTGATAGTATCTAGATCTATATCATAAGTATAGATTTCAGGTAGCGTAGGTTGACCAGTCAGATTCACTAGGATTGTATCATGAGGTGTCCATCTTTCCACAAACTTAGCTGTCAGTTTGTACGGGGTATAATCATTAATATTATTTGGATTATATGTAAGGTTTACGTCCAAAATTTCGTTCTCTTCTAAATCTACTGTACTCAAGTTCATTAATGTTACAACATTGGGGTCATTTGCTAAATTTGAAACGACATCGAAAAAAGTAAATCGAGAATTAAAGCTCCCAGAATTGAAAAATTTCTGAATTGTATTTTTGGTTGTGCCTATACGTGTATCTCCGAAATCATAATATATATTATCGATTTTAGGTTCACCTGTTTGAGCAGAAATAGTGGCAGTTCTATTAATTTTATTACTATCCATAAGGGTAAAAGTATAATCATAATTTCCTGAGATATTATGTGTAAATGTAATCTTATCAAACTTTAATGATTCATTTGGAAGTATGGTATATGGGAACATACCAGTCGTATCTACATAGAAATTGCTACTAGCGGGTAGTATAACACTATCACATTTAATTTTAGCATTACCTGTATTAGTGAATACAACAAATTCTGAAGGGTCAGTATTATATGTAGTACCCGAAAGTATTTTTGGTAATCTCAGATTGCTCGCTGATAAGTCGAAACTTATTACTTTTGCATTTATATCTATTTTACGGGTATAATCACAAGCGAAGTTAAAGAACATAGAATCTATAACAGCATTCTGGTTATTAGCTTCATTGTTCAAACATAATATTACTCTATAAGTTTGTTCTTTATAAAGCATTTTAGGTAAGGCAAAAGGAAGAATTAGTTTTAATCTCATATCTGCTGGTAAATCTACGCTTTCTAGTAAAACTGAATCTGCGTCCGTATGAAGATCAAAGGATATACAGGAATCTTTCTTTATATTTACTTCCTTATAGTCTATCAAATCTAACAATACAACCTGGGCACCAGGTCTGTAATATTCATAAGAAGTAGAATTACCAAAGTAGTCTATAGCTGTAAATTTGAATTGAGCTGGTTTATTTTTATCTAGAACATTTCCGTCTAATTTGACAAAAGTTGTAGTATCAGTTATAGGAGTGTGTGACCAAGTAAAGTTATAAGTTTCTTTCTCATCTACTTCTATTATATTCACTCCTGAAAATTCAGATACTTTCTTATCGAATATAGTACCTCGGATAGTCGAGCAACTCTCTACGAACTCAACGACTGGGTCTGAGAAATCTGACTGCTCTTCATCTATTAGTGAGGCGCCGACAGTCATAGCGTAAGAGTCATAAACTCCAGCAGCTATAGCAATAGCATGGAAGCCGCCCGAATCAGCAACAACAGTATTAATACTTGGGTTCTGTGGTACGAAAACTTTCTGCCAGTAATAAGGCTTCCCAGCCAGACTGAAAGTATTGAAACCAAGTGTTTGGTTGATATTCTTATTGTTAACTTTCAACGAAGATTTGCCATCTTCATCAGTTACTATTAATAAAGCTTGACTATCATATTGAATAATATGTTTATCATTATATACAAATACATCATTAGAGCCATAGTAGGTTGTTTTATTAACCATTTTGTCTAGAGCAGGAATCACTACCATAGCTGGGTCATATTTATAGCTTTCAAAAGACTCGACATACTTAGCCATAAACTGCGTTATGAGAAATTTCCCATTAGCAGACCAGTAAGTAGGAGATTCGATATTATCAAATGTCTTGACTTCACCAGGAAGCAAATATACATTATTGACATTATTATCATTGACTAGATTCAAATCAATAGTATCTTTAGCCACTACTTTGAACATAGACCTAATACCATTACCAAAAGGAACAGTAATATACTCTTTTCCCCAAGTGTTTGTAGCTGGCATCATTTCTACTATATGGTCTTTGGAAGTCAAAGGATTAGCTACTGTTTGCTGCTGGATAGAAGTACGCATGTGTCCAGATATAAAACCAATAGGTTTATCACTAACTACACGGCTACCAGTAAGATCGTGCACACCATTTATACCGTGTGAGTATTTCGATTTAACAAGATAGCTCTGCCCTTTATTGAGTCTAACTTTGATAATCGAGTCCTTCGCCGCTCCTTTATAAGTATCGGCAGTTACTGTTATTTCTACATTTGTATAATTTTCGTTAGCTAGTATAAGGAATTCACCTAATCTAGAAGTCTTTTCAATTTCTACTATTTGTGGGTCTGTACCAAGTGGTTCTATATAATAATCATTGGGCATAGTAACAGCATAGTGCTCTTTACCCCAATTACGAGTAGGTATAACCGAAAATTTATCACCCGATTGTAGCATTGAGCTTTTGGCTACACAAGAGATTGGAAAAGTTGAACTAATCTCGATTAGTTTACTCCCAGTTATTACTTCAGGGTTCTTGTGTTCGTAATCTACATCTACGTCTATTTTGTATATGCTATCTTTTTTAAGTGAGATTGTATAGGTTTTGCCTTCTCTTGGCTCGGTTATAGTTATATCAGTATTGTATTTTGAGGAAAGGTAGATACTTTGATACGGCTCTCTGTATATATCAATTTCATTATCTAAAAAACCAACAAGGAAATGTCGACCTTCGTATGAGGACATAGTACCCTCGCTTGCAAAGGACGAAACAGAGCTAAGTGGAATGAAAACTAATAGTAATAGATAAAAACGTATCATACACTGCCTTTTAGATTTGCACTAATATAACTTATTGATAAATAAGATACAAATACTAACAGTTATAATTCGAAGTAATTACTTTTATACTGAAGATTTTTTTCAACAGGTATATTTTTCGACCATTTATACCTAGGTAGGTAGAATTCCTTTACGCCAGACTTCAGCTCTTGATAAGGTATAGCAACAGCGTTAACATTCTCTAAGAAATTTATTTTGTCAATCTCGTCATTCTCGAAGAACATTTCGATTTTATTACAATCGTGCTTATGAGCGTCTATAGCTCCTTTATCATTCTGAGAAAAGTATAGGCTTTGAGCATTTTGAGTAGTTATTATTTGACTTATCTTCCCATCTTGAAAAATCATCTCAATTTTATGTCCAGCCAGTTGATTGAGGAATTGAGCATATTTTTCGAATTCCTTAGAAACTGAAAATGCATTTCCTACTGATTCTATCCTCTTTAACTTTGATTCTTCCAACTCTATAGTTATAGAATCGCCATATAGTTGTGAGTTATCATACCAAATTATCGGTTCTTCGTTTAGTACGAAAATATCCCTTGTCCTGAAATAGGTTGCTAGGTTTGATCTTGCTTTTACGTCTTTTCTTATTATCTCTACACTATCCGTGAATACATAGTGTTCATTATCTATATAGCGAAATGCCTGCATAGTATCGGACGATATGCTCAATGTATCATACTCGAAACCAGCTTCACCCTCAGAACTATCTATCTGAAACAATATGGGCTTACCATAAGAAATACTATATTTGTCTTTCGGTTTGTATATAAGAGTATCAGAAAGTAAATAAGAACTGTTGAACTTTCCTTTTATTAACACATTATTGTAAGCATAGCTCTCTTGTGTTTTCTTGTTGTATTGTAAATAGTTAGCATTTACTATTACCGAGTCATCTTCTATGAAAACATTTTGATAGAAATTAGCTACATTTGTTAAACTATTATAATCACCAGATTTAGCTTTCAGATATGTTTTAGTATCTTGTATTTCTAGCTCTGTATCTGTTTTCGTGAATTTCTTATCGCCGTAGTAAGTAGCTTTTTGGGTCTTCATAGTCAAACCTTTCTGGGTTAACTTGACATTCCCACTGAGATTCGAAATATTTGTTGCTTCGAATAATTTGGCATAATCACAAGTAATAGTTACATCACCCTGGATTAATTTCACATTACCGAAGTACTCTTTTATAGGACCTTCGGGGGTTTCAGAACCTTGGAATTTTTCTGCAGAATAGAATATCCTCTCTTGTGAGTAAGAGTATGAATATATGAACAACACTATTAATAATATTCTTTTCAATTAGAAACTACGTTTATATTTTTAGTTTCAACGTTATATTTTAGCTCAAGTTTCTTTTTCAAGTTACTCAAACCTTTATCGAAGTTAGGACCCATAACATTATCAAGCATAGAACCGAGCAATCGCATAAACGGGTTCCAGCCAACATTTTTGTAATGAACCCACTCTATTGTAGTATGAGTTTCATCTATACTTTTTGTCTTGATATACCCAGAAAAAGAGGTCTCCCCTTTGTTCCATTCTAATTGAAAATTAATTTTATCTTGATTCGAAATAGAATTAAATGTTAGAGAGGCCGCCTCTGAATGTTCACCATTCCATTTTTGTTTTGCATCCTCACCTTCTGTTTTACCAGGATAAGAATAGACCAAAGTTGAGTCAAATTCTTTCCAAGTAGTCCATTCTTCCCAATTTTTTAGGTCATAAAGGTAATCAAATGCGTAACTTTGTGGAACATTTATTTTGATACTTCTACTAATAGAAATATCACCTGGTAGGGTCATAGCATAGACCATAATAGCCAGAACGAGAGCAGCAACTATTGCTAATAATATCTTTAAGTATTTCATATTTTAAACAAACGGATTGAAGATTCGTACATATACATAAACCAAATTAAGTTTTTAAAATTATGATAAAAAATATATTTCTATATTCGGTAGTAAGTTTTTTCATTTTAAATATCGGATATAGCCAAACAACTACTGAAAGAAAATTGAGTTTAGCCCAATCTTACGAACAAGTTGGGCAATTGGATAATGCTATCAGAATATACGAAGAAGTGTACTCTCAAGATAAAGGATATTTGCAAGCATTTCATGGATTGATTCGTTCATATAAGTTAAAAAATATGAACGCCAAGCTACTAGAATTACTCGAAGATAGGATACAATTCGATAAAAAAGCTGTGAATTATATACTACTAGGTGAAGCAAGATGGAATGCAGGTAAATCATCTGAAGCTGATGAAGCATGGGAGAATGCCCAAAAGGCGGAACCTAACAATCAGTTCATGTATGCTGATTTGGCTGAAGTACAATCAAGATTACAACTCTACAAAAAAGCAATAAATACGTATAAAACAGCCCGCAAGAATATAACTACAAACAAAGGTTTGACTCTATTCACTGAAGAATTGAGTAAACTATATATAGCAGTTGGCGATACTAAAGGAGCAATAACCGAATCGCTAACACTGCTGATGGAAGCAGGCGCATTGCCAGCCGTAGAAGCAAGAATATACGCACTCATGCAAGATGATGATAATTTGGGCATTATAGATGAAACTTTGAATAATTTCATAGACAGAAACAGTTCGAACTATATGGCAAATGAGCTATTCAGTTGGTATCAGACTAATTTGGGTAACCATGATAAAGCATTAGAATACACAATAAAAGCCGATGATATTTCCAATCAAGAAGGAAGATTAATTATCACTTTTGGAGGAAATGCAGAGCAAGCAGGTAATACTGATATTGCACTAGAAGCATATCAATATATAATAGATCAAGGAAAGAGCAATAAGTTCTTCACTTCTGCTATATATAGCTATACTAGAACTCTAGAATCTAAAATGATGTTCGATAAGAATTTGTCCAAAGATAATATACTCCAAATAATAAAAAGATATAAAACTATAACTGAAGAATTTCCAAAAAGTACCACTGCTGCTGACGCTTACTTAGAGATAGCTAGATTGCAGAAAGATAGACTAAATGACTACAAAAAATCAGAAGAAACTCTATTCGAATTAACTAAAGAAATACCCGGAGCACCTCAATCGGGTACAGCAATGATCGAGTTATCTGAGATTTATATGAGCCGTGGAGATATAGTAGAGGCAAAAAGCTTTTTAGAAACTGCAAAAGCAAGATATGGAAGAAATAATCGTGATTTAATAGAAATAATTGGCTACAGACAAGCGCTTATCGAATACTACACTGGTAATTTGGATAGTGCAGAGGCATTATTCCTAGTCCTATCGGAAATAAAAGATAATGATATTGCCAATGATGTATTGGAAAAAAGCTCGATAATTTCCGATAAGTATAAGGAAGAAGATAAGGTAAAAGTATTTGCCTCAGCTGAATACGATATGATTAGACTAGATACTGCAAGTGCTATTACTAAATATGAAACCATCATCAATGAGTTACGAAATTTTGATACTGAGATTTGGCAGCGTTCTCATCTTATACTATCTGATATATATATGGCTCGTAATAATGTACAAAAAGCTGACTATTACCTTGAAGAATTCATCAAGAATTTACCCGATGGAGTTCATACTGACAAGGCATTATTCAAATTAGCTTCAAACAAAGTAATAGCAGGCGATACTAGCAAAGCAATAGAGCTTTACTCGAAAATACTTATAAATTTCCCTAACTCAATATATTTGGACCAAGCTAGGACAAAGATTAGAGAGTTAAGAGGAGAATCGTAAGTAAGAAATTCTATTGTGTGATAGCAAAGGATGCCGCTATAACAGCAGCAGTCTCGGTTCTCAAACGATTTTCGCTTATTCGCCAGTTGTATTTTGCTTTATTTTTTAATCTTTCTATTTCTTCTGGAGAAAAACCACCCTCTGGGCCAATTAATATAATTACTCTTTTCTCTGTAATAGTATAATCAGTGTTACCTGCATAATCAGTAGTTATGATAGCCCCTTTCTGATTTATCATAAAATCTTCTAGTTTCATTGGCTCATTTACTTTAGGTAAAACTGCTCGGCGCGATTGCTTCATAGCTGCAATTGCTTTCTTGATAAACCTTTCTGTTTTGAAGGTCTTACGTTGAGTGTGTTTCGTTTTCAGAGGTTGGAATTCAGAGACTCCTATTTCAGTACATTTCTCTATTAGATATTCCATTCTTTCTTTGTCTAATATCATACCGAAAGCCACTGTGATATATTTGGGAGGAAATGCTTCTGCTCTACCGAAAATATTGAGATAAGGGTGTTTGTCTTTGAATCGAATTTCACAAAGACATTCGAGACCATTACCATTCACAGCAAGTACTTGGTCACCAGAGCTTAGTCGTAGTGCCTTCACATGTTGCTCTTCGTGTTGAGGGACTTCTATCGTATCGTGTTCTACTGTTAGTTCTGGTATGTATATACATTCCATTTCTGTACCTTTTTTTATTTCAAAGATAATGAACTTGAAATAGAATGAATAATTATTTAGATAATTCTTGATTCACAGTAGAAATAAAACTTTCCTCATGAGGGTATATTCTCTTTACGACTATGCCTTCTTTATTTATCAAATACCCGTTAGGAGTACCGAAAATTGAATAGTTTTTGAAAATTGAAGTTTCCTTTGTCTCACCGTCATAAATATTAATCCAGTCATTCATCTCATAATCATCTATAAATTGTGCAGTTTGCTCTAGAGATACATTTTCTGTAATATTAGAAGTAACAGTAATTACAATAAAATCTTCATTATTAATAGTATTATATTTTTCTACTAAGAAGGGAATACTAATTCGGCAATTCGAACAATTGTTTCTCCAAAACTTAATATAAACTACTTTGCCTCTTAAATCCGAAAGTGACCATTCATTTTCTTGACCTTGATTGATTGTAAAATCGGGAGCAATGTCACCTACATTCAATAGCTCACCCGAATATTCACCTGTGTTAATTGGGTTCGAGTATAGTCCAGGACTAACATCTTTCGGTACAACTACTTTGCCATCATCATTTTTAGTCGAAGGTTCAGACGCATTATTCTTGCATGATACTATTATCAAAGACATGCAAAGTACTATTAGTATATTTTTCATTTTATTCATGTTGATTTATTTGGCTAATTCGTTATTTATAACTTCTTCAAAATTAGAACTTTTGGGATGAAGTGAACTTACTACTTTGCCATCTTTGCCTATCAAATAACTAGTAGGGGTACCTTTTATACTATAATGATTGGCAATCGATGAAGATAAAGTGTTGCCATCATATATATTGATCCATTCGTCCATTCCAAATTTTTCTAAAAAATCCTTTACACTAGATTGAGAAACATTAAGTGATCTATCAGTAGTAATAGTTATTACAATGAAATCATCATTGTCTATATTATTATAGCTGCTCACAAGAGAAGGAATAGACTCTACACAGAAGTTACATCCAGTTCTCCAAAACTCTAAGAAGACAACTTTACCACGTAAATCAGACAAAGAAAATTCGTTATCTCCATTCTCATTTATTAGAAAGTCAGGAGGAAAATCGCCAGGTCTTAAATAAGAATCTGAGGATTGCCCCAATACTCTGATATTAGAGTATAATCCGGAGGCTACTTGAATATCTTCATATACTTTCTTTGGTGTTTCTTCTTCAGGGACTACAGTATTGTCCTTAGTACAGGATACTAAAAATATTGATATAAATATTGATATAAATATTGTTATTAAAGCACTTTTCATGTTATTTATCCGTTTTCTTTATTCAATAGACTAACTAAAACACATATTGTTACAAAGGTAGTCATATTATTTTGTTAGAATGTCATTAGTTTTACAATAATTTATAAGGAGAAAGATGGGCGAGTTAGATTTCAATTCAATAGGTCAGCAATTATGGGGTGTATTATTATTAGTGATTTATGCTGTATTAGCACTAATTGTAGGTTTTTGGCTAGTAAGTCGCCTAATTAATATTCTAGAGAAAGTATTACTAAAAAAAGAAATAGATATTTCACTCCAAAAGTTTTTACTTAGACTTGTAAATATAGGATTAAAGGTATTAGTACTTATATCAGTAGCTGGGTTAATAGGTATCCCAACTACATCTTTTATAGCGGTAATAGGTGCCGCAGGTTTGGCTATAGGTCTTGCATTGCAGGGATCTCTTGCTAATTTTGCTGGTGGCGTACTTATATTATTTCTTAAGCCATTCAAAGTTGGTGATTTCATAGAGGGTGCTGGACATACTGGTACTGTCGAAGATATCAGCATTTTTTATACAAACTTAACAACTCCAAAGAATCAAGCAATCGTAATACCTAATGCTCAGCTTTCAAACAATAGCATAATTAATTACTCCACAAAACCTATAAGAAGGTTGGACTTAGTTTTCGGTATAGATTATAGCGATGATATAAATAAAGCTAAAGAAGTATTAAGAAAAATACTCTCATCAGAGCAAAGAGTCTTAGAAGAACCTGCATTTATGATTGGAGTAGATGCATTAGGAGATAATTCCGTTAATTTGGTTACAAAATCTTGGTGCAAGAATGAAGATTATTGGGACTTAAACTATGAGTTAATAGAGAAAGTGAAAAAAGAATTTGATGCGAATGAAATATCATTCCCTTTCCCTCAAAGAGATTTACATATAATAAAAGATTAATATAACAGGAATAACAACTTGATAAACGAAAGAATTTTTTCAGATGAAAGCACCAGCGGAAGCTTGATGCAAAGAGATAAAATCGAAGATAAGTACAAATGGAATCTCAAGGATATATACGAAACTGAAGACCTATGGGACGAGGATTTCAATTATATCAAAACTAAAATAGAAGAATACAAAAGTTACGAAGGGACAATCGGCAAGTCAGCTGATTCCTTATTGGCTATGTTACAATTCGATGAAGAAATCGGGATTAAATATGACCGACTACACTTATACTCATTTCTAGCAAAAGACTTAGATTTGGCTGATACTAAGTATCAATCAATGGCTGGGCGATTGCAAGACCTCGGCTCTAAGCTAGGTAGTGCAGGCTCATTCATCAGACCAGAATTGATAGAGATTGGCAAAGAGAAAATCGCACAATATCTCTCTGAGAAAGAAGAACTAGCTCACTACACTCATTATTTTGACAATATGTTCCGTACGGCAGAGCATTCTCTAGATAAGGATAAAGAAGAAATCCTATCAATGACTGTACAAATGCGACAAACTGCATATCAGACATTCAGCTATTTCAAAAACGCCGATATAAAATATCCGACTACGAAAGATAGCGATGGGAACGATGTTGAGATTAGCGATGGTAGATATTACTCTGCCCTATTCAACAAAGATAGAGCTTACAGAGAAAGAGTTTACAAAGGGTATTATGCACCAATGATTGAACATAGAAATATGCTTTCTTCACTGTTCAATGGTAGCATACATGCTAATATCTTCACTGCAAAAGTCAGAAAATTCAAATCAACTAGAGAAGCTGCATTAAAACCGAATAATATTCCTTTGGAAGTGTACGACAATCTAGTGAAAGCTGTGAATGACAACCTAGCACCATTGCACAGATGGGCGGCAATCAAGAAAAGAGTGTTGGGAGTTGATAAGCTGCATCCTTATGATAGTTATGTTTCTATCTTCGATTCGGATGATACTAAGTATAGCTATGACGAAGGAGTCAAGATAGTTAGAGAGTCACTTTTACCACTAGGTGAAGAGTATTTGACTGCACTTGATAAGGCATTCGATAATCGCTGGATAGATGTATATGAGACCAAAGGGAAGCGTGGCGGTGCATATTCATCGGGTACAAGTTATGGAGTTCATCCCTATGTACTTCTGAATTGGAATCATCAGATGAATGATGTATCAACTCTTACACACGAGATGGGGCATAATATGCACTCTTATTTCACAGAGAAATACCAACCTTATGTATATGCAGATTATCCTATATTCTTAGCAGAAGTTGCTTCTATCACGAACGAAGCAATGCTAATGGATTATCTGATAGCAAATAGCAAAAGCAAATTAGAGAAGCTGAACCTAATAGAAATGTATTTGAACAAAATAGTAACTACATTCTACAGACAAACTAGATTCGCTGAATACGAGCAGCTTGTACACGAAAAAACTGAAGCTGGCGAATCGCTAACTCCTGATGATTTGTGTAAACTATACTCAGAAATGTATCAGAAGTATTGGGGTCCAGATATGGAAGTCGATGACGAAGAATCTTACACTTGGGCAAGAGTACCACACTTCTATTATGGCTTTTATGTATTCCAATACGCAACTGGATTAGCTGCGGCTGAGCTAGTAGCAAAGAATGTGAAAGACAAAGGCCAAGAAGGAGTTGATAGTTTAATGCAATTCCTGAAAGCTGGAAAGTCTAAATATGCGATTGATGTACTGAAAGATGCTGGGGTAGATATGACTAAACCAGAGCCAGTAAAAGCAGTAATCGATACTATGAATAGATTATTAGATGAGTTAGAGGCGGAGCTGTAAGGTTTTGAATAAAGATAATTAATTATTAAGTTGAAAATCTAGTATAAATAAGATGAATGAAATAATGAAAGAGAAGAAGCAAATAATAAAAGGTACGTTATTATCACTAATATCAACAATAATACTATTAGTAATCTTCTATATCTCAGATAATGTTAATATTGATTTTGTTGTAATAAGTATAAGTGCACTCTATTTTATCGCAATGTCTATCATTTTTTCCAAAAAAATTATAAAAAAGGAAAGACAGCTAGGAAGTTAATCAAATAACTCTACTTCTTTATTATCAAACTTATTGATTTAAAAGCGTAATTGTAAGATTTTGAATAAAGATAAATTAATTATTAAGTTGCGAATCTAATTTATATAAAAAAAGTGATGTTATGAAAAACCGTAAAAAAATATTGAAATCAATTTTAATTTCATTAGTCTCTACTATTTTACTTTTTGTTATATTAAATTTCAAGAATGAAGAATTCGCCAACCCCCTAAATATTAGTATTTTCACACTCTTCTTTGTGGCTATGTCGTATGGGTGGTATAAACAAGATACTATTATGAATAGTAAGAAGTTAAAATTAAGTGCTATTGGATACTCTATTATTTCAACTATCCTTTTATTATATATAATCTCAAACCACTTTCAAAGAAACATCAATAATCTATCCGAATTAGGAATAGTAACTATATATTTTATATTTATGTCTATAGTTTTTTATATATCTTTTAAGAAAAAGCAAGAAAGATTGACTCATTAGCCAAACAACCCCTCTTTCCTATTATCAAACTTAATAAGAAAACTATTTCGATGAATCCGGCACTTACCGGATTTTTTTATGGCTGCGAAGCGGGATTAGATTAAAATAAATAAAAAATAGCCAGTTTGAATAAAGAAATAAGGTAAAATTTTCTTAAATTGGTTATATATAAACGTTAGCTACAAGTGAAACAGAATGAACATAGATGAACTTGCCATAAAAGAACAGAACCTTTATTCAATTGTGATAAAACTTGAAGGCACGATTGAAGAAAAGTCTGATAAAGTTGTCTATTTTGGAATTACAAAAGAGTATCGAGAAATTCATCAGGAATATTCAAGATTAGCAAAAAGTGACTTAGAAGCACTGAAGAGAGCATTGTTCCTTATGTGGTATTCAAAATCTGAAACCGATTGGTTAACGGGAGTTGGAGTACTTGATGAGGAATCTGAAGAAAGTATTGTCGAAATTCTTGATAGAAGACTTAAACGAGGCATAACTGACAATGAACTCGATTGGATGTTAGATTACTATTCGGGTTGGGATTACATGTTTGAGCGATTCGGTGATTTTAAAAACTTTCAAAACAGATTAAAAAGTAAATCGAAAACTGAATTGCCTGATGAAATTGACAGAATGAAAATGGAGCAAAGAGGCCAGATGGGAAGATATTGGAATTCACTGACAAGATTTAATAAAGAAACTAGTAGCTAACACTCTATATAGCAAATAGGGCGTTCGGTGGATTACGAAAGTTCAGTGATATTTACAAACACCTCCAAATCGTTGATTTGGTTTTAAAGAATGAATAAAATAATAACAAAATACAACGCTTTGGCTCTGTGCAAACTTGAAAGTTTATTGCTTTCTACTGCCCTACTTGCTATATACTAATCGTTTAATTACTAAAACAACCCCTCTTCCCTATTATCAAATTTGATAAGAAAACTATTACGATGAATCCGGCACTTGCCGGATTTTTTTATGGCTGCAAAGTGGGATTTAGTGCCATAGCCCTTGTGTTTATCAAATCCATATTCGGGAAATTCAGCGTGATATTCTTTCATCAATCTGTCCCTAGTCACTTTCGCTATTATGGAAGCGGCAGCAATAGAGAAAGACTTTGAGTCACCTTTCACTATTGTTTGGAATGATTTGTATTTTGTTGATTTGAATCGGTTACCGTCTATTAATAGCATATTGGGCTGAGTAGATAGTTTACTGACTGATAGCTCCATTGCTAGATATGTAGCATTCAGTATGTTGATTTCATCAATTTTTGCTTCATCAACTATCCCAATTCCATAAGATATTCTTTCGTCTGAGGTGATTAAATGATACAGCTCATTTCTTATCTTTTCAGTTAATTTCTTGGAATCCGTCAGCTTTGGGATTTCAAATTGTTCGTGGAATATAACAGCGGCAGCCACTACTGGCCCAGCTAATGGCCCTCTACCAGCTTCATCTGCACCAGCTATAATGGGGTATTTTTTTATAAGTGAGTTTTCGTAGTCGAAGTTTGGGGTGGTCATAAATTTGTTTCTAATAAATGAATTATTTCTTTAAAGGAATTTAAATATATTCTCAATAATTAATAGTAATACCCAAACCTAAATTCATATCACTATCATAATGTGCTGACAAGCCAATATTTCGGGTTATGATATACTTTAATCCAGCCATATATTCTTTATCAGTATTTATCATAAATGCCATCCTCATTCGGGCAGTTAGTGGGATGTCTTCTCTCATTAGTTGCAATCTTACCTTTCCATCATGGAAGGCTTCAGCTTGAAGAATTAATAGCATCGGCAAAGTGTATTCGGCACCTAAACTAAACGCGACTCTTTTGTCTTTCGTACTTGTTTGACCAAATATATTTTTTTCTGATTCACCATCTGTCTTTCGATACCTAGCATCAACTCCAATAAAAGGCATAAACCATTGCATTTGGCCTATGTATCTACCAAAATGAGTTTCCAATTCATATCCATGATGATCGTTATATCCAAGTCGCCATTCAGTGCCTAAACTCCATCTAGTATTTTGATACATTAACATACCATCATTACCATTGGAAGCAAAATCGTTTTGTGCCATAAAGTGGAATTCCTGGTCATCTGATCTAACCTTATCATAAGCTGCTTCTTTGTCTGGTAATTGCGGGTTAGGGGGTGAATTTTCATAAGAGAAAACCCTACCCATACCACTCATCATGTGATAGAGAATATGGCAATGAAAGAACCAATCTCCATATTCTTCAGAAGCCAAAAATTCAATTGTATCCCTTTCCATAGGCATTATATCTAAAACATTTTTCAAAGGTGCGTAATCACCTCTTCCGTTAAGCACTCTAAAATAATGACCATGTAAGTGCATTGGGTGTCGCATCATAGTATTATTGTATAATATTATCCTAAGAACTTCCCCTGCATTTATTAATATCTTATCGGTTTCAGACAGAGTTTTATTATTTATACTCCACACATATCTGTTCATATTCCCAGTCAATTCAAATTCTAATGTTTTGATTTTGGAATCTTTCGGGTAATCAGTCTTTGTGGGTGATTTTAGCATTGTGTAATTAAGCGTTACTATACTTTTTTCCTCTTCCATCTTATGATTTGGATGATCCATTTCTTTTGAATCCATATTCATCTTTTTACTTTTCTTTTTAATTTCAGGATACATTACTCTATTCATATCCATCTTTTGCAATTCCATATTCATTCCCATATCGTCCATACTGCCATCCATATTCATCATATTATTCATCATTTTCATCCCTTCAAAATATTTCAGTCTTGGGAGTGGAGTTTGTGCTACTAATTCCCCTTCTCCAATATTCAATATTGCAGAACCAATTCTATCCTCAGATGTTGCCATAAACTGATATTTTTTCCCATCCTCTGGAATCGTAATTACAACGTCATAAGTCTCTGATACACCAATTATTAACCTGTCAACTTCTACAGGTTCTACATCTGCTCCATCATTTGCAATAACTGTTAGTTTACCACCAGAATAGTTTAACCAAAAATAAGTTGACGCACTCCCATTTGCTATACGCAATCTGACTTTGTCACCTGCTTTGAAATTAGAATTGTTTAGCTCTGGAAGATTAATTTCATTCTTCCCATTGATAAGAAATTTTTCATAATAGACATCACTGACATCCATCGCTAACATTCTCTTCCACTCATTTTCAATTTTTGTCCAGAAATGCCCTTCTACTAAAGCCTCTCCGTAGCTTTGAACTGTCCCTTTTTCTATTGCAAACCAATCATTTGCATTATGTAGGTATCTATCCACTGTACTTGGATTCATATTTGTCCAGTCACTAAGTAATACATTATAACTTGCTAACTCATCTAATTGTCTAAATGTTGGGTCATCTTTCTTTTTGTTTATAGTCAAGGAACCATACATTCCAATCTGCTCTTGGAGACCTGTATGAGAGTGATACCAATAAGTACCACTTTGTTTTAGTCTAAATGCAAATATATGTACTGTATTGGGCTCTATCGGTGCTGTAGTTAGATTAGGTACGCCGTCTTGTTCATTTGGGACTAATAATCCATGCCAATGGAATGAGGTCGATTCGTCAAGCAAATTGTGAACTCTAATTATCACACTATCTCCATCAGTAAATGTTAAGGTAGGCATAGGGATTTGACCATTTATAGATATGGCTCTTGTTTCTTCACCTGCAAAATTGACAATTGTATCTCTAACAAATAAATCATATTCGACTATATTTATTTCTTTTGCTATTGATTCGGTTAATGAGAGGATTAGAATCATTAAATAAGTAATTAAAATTTTATTCTTTTTCATTATGTATTTCTTCCTTAATTTCATTTGCATTATATCCTGCACTATTCACTATTTTCGCTATTTCTTCAGAGGTCATTTCCTCCGATTTTACTGTAAGTATCTTATCAGGTGAGTTTAAATCAACTTCCCAATTAATTATTTTAGATTCTTTATCAAGTATTGGTTTCACATTTGAAACACAACCCATACAATTTATATTTGTATTAAATTTTAACTCTTTCATCTTAGTATCTCCTAATTTGTTTTATAGTGTAACTTATCTGATTTTTTTAATATGAACTTAATAATTTATCTAAATAAATCAGAATATCTTTTTTATCTTTTTCTGTAAGAGAAGCGTCCCAATGCAATAACGTATAACTAGAAAGTGGCATTTCATCATCCTTAATTTGACTAATCATTGATTTCAGTTTACTTTTCTTTCTTCTATCTGAGTATGCACCAAATTCACTCAAATTTAGCTTATCTTTGCCTTCAACTATATGCTGACTCATTAACATATTCATTGGTTGCAATTTACCGTACCAAGGATAAATTGTATTATTGCTATGACAATCGTAACAAGAGGTCTTTAGTTGTGTGATAATTCCTTTCGGAACATCGTAGATAGTAATAAAATCATTTGAAATTTTAACTGGTTGTTTATTACTTACAGTGGGAATAAACTGAATTCCCACTATAAATATTATGATTATTATTGTACCTGTTTTTATTGTTTTCTTCATTTTATAGTGGAAATAATACTACCACATTTCGGCATATTACTTCCATAGAATGGATTATTTATTTCCTTTGATTCACTAATCCATTTGCCGCCTTTGCCATCATTATACATTGGACATTTATCAACAAACAAAGTTCGGTCTGTGCCTAATAATTTAATTAGATCAACAATGTCAGTAGATAAAATTTCGAAATGTTCTCTTTGATGATCAATATTGTCAGCATTTTCACCTATATGTTCGGCATGTTCCATAGCATCTTCTACTATATCATTATACTCTTTCATTTTGGATTTTTCTATTTTTGATTTATCCAAATTCTTAAAAGAATCATATAACATTTTTGCAGCTGTTGCAGCTGTTTTGCTATTATCTTGGAATAATGAATTTTTAATTTGCAGATAATTATCTATTATAGCAGTAAGAATCGAATTTTTTGCAACATTATTCTTAATACCCTTATCCATACTACTCTCTTCAACTTTACTGTTGTGCTCGTGTTCGTGGTTATCTTCTGACATTGAACTTGAATTGTGATGATCCTCAGAGTGTGATTCTTTTTCAGAATTACATGACATCAGTAGTAATGACACAACTGCGATTGAAATAATTGATTTTAGCATAATAATACCTTTTTTGAATAAATAAATATGTTTTAAATTAAATAAACGAATATGAATGTTTAAACTAATGATTGTTATTTTCTTTGATTACATTTGCATTATATCCTGCACTATTCACTATTTTCGCTATTTCTTCAGAGGTCATTTCCTCCGATTTTACTGTAAGTATCTTATCAGGTGAGTTTAAATCAACTTCCCAATTAATTATTTTAGATTCTTTATCAAGTAAAGGTTTTACACTTGACACACATCCCATACATTTTATGTTTGTATTAAATTTTAACTCTTTCATCTTTAAATCTCCTTTATATTATTTGTTATTAAATATTAATATTTCTTAATCTTAAACTGTTTGCTACAACTGATACTGAGCTTAGTGCCATAGCTGCCCCTGCTATCATAGGGTCTAATAAAAATCCATTTATGGGATATAGCAATCCCGCCGCAATTGGGACACCTAGAACGTTATAAATAAACGCCCAAAAAAGATTTTGTTTTATTCCTTTTACTGTTTTTTTAGAAAGTTCTAATGCTTTTGGAATAGAGCTTAGATCTGAAGTAATCAAAGTTATTTTAGCAACATCCATGGCTATATCTGAACCGTGACCCATAGCAATACTAACGTCCGATTGTGCTAATGCTTGAGAGTCATTTATACCATCCCCTACCATTGCTACTATTTTACCATTAGCCTGAAGTTCTTCTATAAATTCTGCTTTTTCTTGAGGAAGTACCTCACCTTTATAGTAAGTTAGATCAAGCTGGGATGCAACGGCTTGTGCTGTTGATTTACTATCTCCAGTTAACATATAAACATCAATACCAGAATCTCTTAATTTTTTTATCGAATTAATAGACGAATCTTTGATTTTATCTGATATTGCTATTATAGCTAACACCTTATTCTCATCTGTAAAATATGTTACTGTCTTTGCTTCTTGTTGCCAATTACTGGTTAATTGTTGCTGGTTTTCATCTATTTCTACCCCTATCTCTTCAAGTAATTTTTTATTACCAACATAGTAATTCATTTTGTCATTATAAGATCCGAATGCACCTTTACCTGTAATGCTATTAAAATCTGTTAATGTTGTTGGTATGATTCCATCTTCTTTTAGATGTCTAACAATTGATAAAGCTAATGGATGTTCTGAGTTTGATTCTAGTGATAAGAGAATTCTTCTTTCCATCAATGATTCACTATCTATAAACCATTCAATATCAGTGACAGACGGTTTCCCTTGAGTGATTGTCCCAGTTTTATCTAAAACTACAGCATTGACATTCTGTGCTAATTCTAAGCTCTCAGCATCTTTAATAAGTATATTATTCTCAGCACCTTTACCAATCCCTACCATAATCGCAGTTGGAGTTGCTAATCCTAAGGCACATGGACAAGCAATAACAAGAACGGCAATGGATGATAACAGAGCATGTGATATATAATCCATACCACCAAATATAATCCAGACAAAGAATGTAACAATAGAAGCTAATATTACAATTGGCACAAAGATAGAAGCGATTTTATCGACTAATTTTTGAACAGGTGCTTTGCTACCTTGAGCCTGTTGTACCAATTTAACAATTTGAGCGAGGAAAGTATCTTCTCCTACTTTTTCAGAAATAAATTGGAAACTACCTTTTTGATTTAAAGTTCCTGCATATACTTTCTCCGATTCTTTTTTCTCAACGGGAATAGGCTCCCCAGTTATCATGCTCTCGTCTACAAACGATAGTCCTGATACAACTGTACCATCTACAGGAATTCTTTCCCCAGGTTTCACTACTATACGTTGACCAATTTTTACTTCTGATATTGCTACTTCTTTTTCAACTCCATCTATAATCAAATTTAAAGTTTTGGGCTGCAATCCAACTAATTTTCGAATTGCTGTTGTTGTGTTTGATTTAGCCTTTTCTTCTAATAATTTCCCTAATGTTATAAAGGTAATTATAACAGTTGCTGCTTCATAATAAACGTGTGGGTGGATACCATAAGAAATCCAGAATTCGGGATAAATAGTATTAAATAAACTATATAGAAATGCAGTTCCTGTACTCATCGCAACTAAAGTATCCATATTAGCTTTCTTATACTTCAATTGTTTCCAAGCATTTATAAAGTAGCTACGTCCAAAATAGAATAATATAGGTAATGAAATAAACAATGAAATCCATTTGCCTAATTCCCAATCCATAAAGAACATACCTATAACGACTATCGGTAGGGCAAGAATTATAGACCAAATGGTTCTAAGCTTTATCTCTTGGTAATATTCATTTACTATATTTTCATTGGAGGTATTATGGTTTGACTGATCTATTATTAGTTCATAGCCTATGCTTTTTACAGCTTCCTCAAGCGATTCTAATTCTATATCTTCTTTATATTCTACAAGTACACTATTAGTAGAAAAATTAACATTTGCACTTACAACACCTTCAACATAAGATAACATCGACTCTACACTTGAAGCACATGAAGCACAAGTCATTCCCTTAACTGGGAATATCCTTTTTACAGTTTTTGAACCACTTAATGGTTCATTAATTATTGATGTATTCATAATTTTTTAAACTCTGAAGTTAATGATGGTACAAAATTAATTTGAAGTACAATCAATTTTATTACAGAATTATGTAAAAATTCTATAAAATTATGACTAAATTTTATCTATTAGCTTTAATTGCGGATTGTGTGTGCCTCTGAATTCAGTGACAGTCATGCCTGTTTCTTTCTTGAATAAAGATGAGAGATAAGATACATTGCTGAAGTTGAGTTGGTAAGCTATATCAGACAATGATAATTCTTGATAGAATATTAGTTCTTTAACTTTTTCTATTTTTTGTGATGTAATAAACTTCTCTATAGTGATACCCTCGACAGATGAGAATAATCTACTTAGATAAGAATAATCATGATTGAGTTTTTGGGAAATGAGAGTCGAAAAATTTGTTTCCAATGGTTCGTTAGAATGATGTATCTGTTCGATAATAATTGATTTGATTTCTGATACGACTTTAGATAATTTGTTTTCCAGCAATTCGAATCCAAGTAATTTTAATTTTTCCTCAAGTATATCCTTAATAGAACTTTTTAATTCTTTTTTTAAATAGACCTGACCTAATTTAACATTTAGATATTCGATTCCTAATTCATTCAAGATGTTTTCTATAGCAAGAATACATCTAGCACAAACCATATTTTTAATATGTAGGATCATTTCCGAGTTCAATTGTTACTTAGCTCAATTTTATAAATATTCTGTTCTTCAGTTAATATTTCAATAATTGTAGATTTATCATCTGAATCTATTCTTAATATGCTCAAATAATTATCATTATTTAAGATATTATTATTGATGTATAATTTATCAAATGTTACTTCAGTATTAAAATTATAATTATTTAAAATTATTTCATTTTCTATAAGCTTAACTTCTGTTATACAATCAGGTAAGAATGAATTTGCAATATGTTGATAAGATCTATTGAGTCTTTTGTCTAATTTTTCAATTACGAATGTCTTTTTATCAATTAAAACGGTGCTATCATTATTCATAGCAATGATATAATTATCTAATTCAATAAGTTCCCGATATTCATCAAATCTCACACCTTCTTTTATTATATTATTATTTTCTAACTGATTAATTACAAAGTTTTTATGGTTTGAATAAAAATAGAGATTAGCACTATCCAAAGGGAAAATATTTTGAAGATAATGTAATTCTGATTTTACTGGTTCTCTATTTTCAACATTATATACAAAACTAGATTCAACAAGAATATTGATTTTTTGAGGATTTGAGTCCTCTTTATAATCATGTTTTAAATGAGTATATAGTTTATAAATAACAAAAGGCTTTTGATCTTTAACAAAAAATGATCTAATGCCATAAAATTGACTAAGGATATCTAGAACTCCATTAAAGGAATCACTGGAATCAATATCGCCATTAGCCCAAGTATAAGGCAATTTCTCTTTATTTACTCTTCTATAGTAGCTTTCTAATGAATCTATCTTCAAATCCACTAACAATGCTTTATTGGTTCTATTATTATAAGTATATACTTTTTGATTAAAAACGTCGAAAAATATAGAGTTAGTCTCGTCAATTCTTAAGAGATTTTTTACTGAAAAAATCAAATTGTCGTCATTCTCTAATTTTATATTTTCTATTTTCAGTTGTGCTTCTGCATGTTTTACAATGAGGCGAGAGTCGAGTAACTGATGTAGATTATATTTAAAAAGTAAACCATCTTTTTTAATTAGATAAAAAGAACTCACTTCTGATGAATCCTTATTTAACATCATTTCTACTTTGTTCTTAAATAAGTCTTTATATTTCAAATAATCAAATTTTTTCTCTACTACAAGAAAAGTATTATAGTTAATGTTTTTCCTTTTTAGTTCATCTGTTGTACTATTGATGATTGATGCTAAGCAAGGTGGACACTTGTATGAACTGATAAGGAAGTAAACCCCATCATCTTTTTCTTTAAACTCATTTACTATTTGCTCTTCTGTTGAGCTTGCTACAGTGATTGAAATTATAAACAGAAGTAATTGAACTAACAAAACATACTTTTTTTTCATTTAATCCTCTTTTTTCTGTTAAACGAAAATAAATGAATTAAGTTAATGCATGAATTTATTCATCTTAATCAATCAATCTCAGAAATTCTTGTCTTAGATTTAGGTCAGAAAGTAGTCGCCCACGCATAACGGAAGTTACCATCTCCGAGTGACTTTCGTCTGCAGAAACACCTCTGGCTATCATACAATAGTGCTTAGCTCTTATCACAACGCCTAGTGCTTTTGGTTCTAGCAAGTCTTGTAAGAAATCAACTATTTGTTCGCCTAGTTCTTCTTGTATTTGGGCTCTTTTTGAGAAATACTCTGTTACGCGAGTAAGTTTAGATAGACCGATTACTTTATCATTCGGTATATAACCAATAGCAGCATATCCAGAAATTGGTTGCCAATGGTGCGAACAAAGCGACATAACTTTTATCCCTTTGGATATTACCAAATCATTCACTTTCGAGCGATTAGGGAACACAGTTAGCTTCGGTGGCTTGTTGAATCTGCCTTCTAGTAATTCATTGACGTACATTTTCGCCATTCTCTCAGGTGTGTCCGTTGAGTTAGGGTCATTTGGGTCTATTTTTAGTATTTGCTGTACTTCCCTGAACTTCTGTTCTAATCTTGTTCGCATTTCTAGAAGTTCTTCTTTGGAAAACTCTTGATTCGCATTAGCATCGAAGTAAGGTATCTCGTCGAATAATCTATTATTCATTTTCGAACCTCTTTATCTCTATTGGCTCACCAAAGTACTCCACCCATGAATTAGGTGTTTCATATAGTTTCAGTTTATATAGCTCACCATCAGTTATATGAGGTTTCACTATATCCCATATCAATACAGCAATATTCTCAACGGTGGGAATTACACCTTTCAGAAAATCTACATCTTCATTCAAATGTTTATGATCTAAGTGAATTAGTACATTATTAACTAATATGCTTTTCAACTTTTTAAGGTCTATAACGTATCCTGTATTAGGGTTAGGTTTACCTTTTACAGTAACTTCTAATACATAGTTATGGCCATGACCATTTGGGTTATTGCATTTGTCATATACTTCTTGATTTTTTGCAAAATCCCATTCGGGGTTGAACAATCTATGTGAAGCACTGAAATCTACACTTTTGGTAATAAATAACATTTATAATTCCTTTATTGATTTTTTTCAGTATTACGGTTTTATGCTTGTATTATTTGTAAATTTGAATAACAAACTAAACAAAGTTAAGAAAAATGAAAAAGATATTATTTATTCTTATAGCATCGCTACTATATAGTTGCTCATCAGTTACTGAAAAGAAAAGTGAGCTAAACACAGAATTCAAGAAACTTCGCAGTATAACTCCGGAAAATTTAGAGTTCTCAGGTAAAGTAGATATAGATATGAACGGACAAAGTCTAAGTCTGAATACGGATATTTATTCTGCAGCGAGTGATTCAGTACTTATGATACTAAAAGCGTTCATGGGAATTCCTGCAGCTAAAGTATATGCTGACCCTATTTCATTCATGGCATACAATGCATTGGAAAATAAAGCTTTCTATGGTGAACCAACTAAAGAGAATATGGTGAAAGCAATGCGATTTGGCTTTTCGTATAATGATATGATTGCACTTCTTAGAAATGAGCCGAATTTCGAAATGGATTACAAAATCAACAAAGAAGGTTCGAATGAAAACGAAATACTTTATTTTAGATATTTCAAAGATGAGTTCATTGAATACATAAAATATAATATCAAGGATAATTATATTACTCAATATCAACAAAAATCGTCTGATAATACTCTTCTTCTAAATGTATTTTTTGAAGATCCCAGAATGGTAGGCAAGCGTAATATGCCTCATAAAGTAACTGCTCTGATACCTGAAACAGAAGGAAGCGTAAAATTTAGATTTGATGAGATAAAATCAATTGATAAGTTTGATAAAGGATTCAATTTTTCAATACCAAGTAACGTCACGAAAATAAAGCTATAACCCATTGTCAATAGATACATTACAGAAGAACAATGTATTAATGCTATTTATAGTACTGATAGTCTGTTGCCTATCTGTAACTAATGCCATTGGACAAGTTCAAGACAGCTCCAAAATTATAATCGACTCAACTATAACTGATAGCAATACTAATGAGATATATCTAGATATAGATTCTGATCTAGAGAGAAGAGTAATATATTCAGCAAAAGATAGTGCTATATTTATGCCTAATCAAAGTATGCTTAGGCTTCGTGGTGGAGCTAAAGTTGATTATGGAACCGACAAATTAGAAGCAGAAGTCATTTTATTTGACTTAGAGAAATCCAATCTCGAGGCTTACGCTATAAAAGATTCCAACGGTACTTATTATGGTTTCCCTAAATACAATCAGCAAGAAAATGAGTATTTCGCCAAGCAACTTACTTTTAACTTCAAAACTAAGAAAGGTGTTATTAGTTCTGGTGAGACCGAGATAACTGAAGGATTCTACTTTGGTGAGAAAATAAAGCGTATCAACGAAACTGATATTTTTATTCAAAATGGTTTTTATACTACTTGTGATGCACCTCACCCCCACTATTACTTCGGCTCACCTGAGATGAAAATAGTTAATAAAGAAAAAGTTCTAATCGACCCATTAATATTTTATGTCGAAGACATCCCTGTTTTTATGTATCCTTTCGGGATATTTTTCCCTAATAAAGGTGGTAGGCAATCCGGCCTTATGGTACCTTCATTTCTATTTTCTGCAGGCAGAGGTGTAGTATTCAACGATTTAGGTTTCTATTGGGCTGCCTCTGAATTCTGGGATATGCAATTTACAACAGATTTCTACTCTAAAGGTGGGTATCTACTAGGAACAGCTGGTAGATGGAATGTAAAAGATCAATATTCAGGAAATGCCAGCTTTGAATATGGTAAAACCAGATTTAATACAGACGATGACTATGTAACAGCTTGGAAATTCACTCTTGACCACAAACAAAACTTAACACCTTATCAGATTTTAAGTGCAAACTTAAATTTTTCATCTTCAGATTTCAATAGAAATACACAAGCAAATATTAATCAGAGGATAACACAGACTATTACTTCGAATGCGTCATATAGTATGGCTTTTGATAATGGCTCAAACCTTTCGGCTGGTTATAATAGAGAACAGAATATAATAACTGACGAGCAAACTCAGAACATCCCTGTTACATATAGTATTCCGAATTTAACTCTATTCAAACTATTCGACAAAGATGTGACTTTTAGAAACTCTAGTAGGTTGAACTATACTCAACAAACGAGACAAAATATAGATTTGGGAGAAGAAATTCCTGATACTACATTCAGAAGTGAAGAAAGAAAATACCTGAGTCATTCACCTTCAATCACCTTTAGCTTACCTAGACTATTTCATTTCAATATTACTCCGAGTTTTAATTTTGGGGTGAATAACTACTTCCGAAAAATGACTCGTTCTTATAACAGCGAGAGTGAAGAAGTAGAACAAAATTTCGAACAAGGTTTCTTTTCCGAGTACTACTATAACTACGGTGTTAGTGCTCAGACAAGACTATACGGTATGCTAAATTTCGGTGAGTCTGGACTTAAAGCTCTCCGTCATACTTTTGAGCCGACAATAAGTTATAGAATCAATCCAGACTTCTCAGACCAGAGCTATGATTTTTATGGCACGTATTATGATACAAAGTTAGAAAG
>JAGXGG010000003.1 GCA_024636855.1 Ignavibacteriota bacterium
AACTAAACCAGTAGAAGTTAAAGTTCCACCGATGGCAGTATTACCATTCGTTGGGTTAACATTAGTTGAACCAACAGTTAAGTTAGCACCAGCAACAGTAGCACCAGCATTAGCCGTAACTAAACCAGTAGAAGTTAAAGTACCACCAACAGCAGTATTACCATTCGTTGGGTTAATTGTAGTTGAACCAACAGTTAAGTTAGCACCAGCAACAGTAGCACCAGCATTAGCCGTAACTAAACCAGTAGAAGTTAAAGTTCCACCGATGGCAGTATTACCATTCGTTGGGTTAACATTAGTTGAACCAATAGTTAAGTTAGCACTAGTAACATCTAAACCAGCTTTTGCATCAACGTTACCATTGAATGTAGTAAGTCCAGTTCCAACAGTTAAAGTCTTATTTGTTGTAATTAAAACATCACCGTTTAGCGTTGAAGTACCAGCTACAACTAAATTACCAGTATTAGGGTCAATAGTAGTACCTCCAACAGTTAAATTAGAATTAGTAACAGTTGCTCCTAGTACAGTAAGTGAACCACCTACTGTCATATTTCCATTTTTCTGGATGATAAATGCATCAGATTTATTAGTTGAATCAGTACCATTACCGATTACAAAAGCTCTGTCAGCATTATCTACAGCAGTTGCGCTAACTGGAACATAAGTAGTATTATAACTACCAATAGAAACTTCACCGTAAGATGGTGCAGTAGTCCCTTCACCGAATGCAACAGCACCATTACCACTTGCTTTATTATCTTTACCTGCAGCGAATGTGAAGTCACCTAAGTTTGCCTCATTCCAAGAATTTGTATTTACTCTACCTGTTCTGAATGCAGCTTTGCTATGGTCGAAGAAGAATTTAGTTTCTTCTACAGAAGAAAGTCTATCTAATTTAACCGAACCAAAGACAAAGTCATTTGTTAAGCTTGTTGTATCTGGGAAAGTAACACCTTCTGCAGAACTGAAACCATCATTCAAGATATTACCGTTACCAGTAGAAGCTTGTGTTGTTATCATATCTAATAAGTTGAATTGTGCAACTAAATTGCCACTAACTATCACATCTACTATTACGTTAGGATTGATATTAGTAGGTGTTATTCCACCCCAATCCGGATCACCTTCACCTACAACGAAAGAAACTACCCCAGAAGTATTAGGAGTCAGTGTTTTAGAAAAAACACCAGTTAATGGATATTTTTTAACTGGATTATTTGGGTCAGTATAGTCGTTCAACTCAACAACAAACGAAGCCCCCGTTGGATAGTTTAGACCAATACGAACTGGCTCTAATGCGGTACTGCTCATATAAAGCAGAAATACCGTTGTTATTAATAGAATAAATTTTTTCATTGCACACCTAATAAAATTGATTTATAAATTTTCCCAAATTAACTATTATCCTAGAATATTTCTAGGAATAATTAATTTATAAGTCCAATAATTATGCAAAATAAGGAGTTTTTCTTAAAATTAGCGTATATGCGAAACATTCGATTTAAAAAATAGTATTTATAAAAGTGACAATAGACAGTCATGATAATGTTTTTTAAAAATAAAAATAATAATAATGATATTTTATGAGAGGTAAGTAATGAAAAAACAAATGGTCAGATCATCATTATTAATTGCTTTTGGTATGTTTGTTGGAGTTTTATTAATCTCCAATTTCTCTCCAAGTAGCATAGGTGATATATTCGCATCAACGAAAAAGTTCGGTGCTGACAAATCCCCAGTAACCCAATCTGATGCTATGAGGACACTAAATACAGCTTTTACTAGTGTCTCGGAGGCTGTTTTGCCAAGTGTAGTAAGTATAGAAGTGACTTCTTCTAGGAAGAATCCTAAAATGCAAGAGTTCTTTGAGTTTTTCCGACCTCGTGAAAAAGGAGAAGAAGATGAGCAATTAGTTAAAGGGAATGGTTCTGGAGTTTTTATCTCTGCTGATGGTTATATAGTAACTAATAACCACGTAGTTGAAGGTGCAAAAGAGATAAAAGTAACGACTTATGACAAACGAACATACAAAGCTACTCTAGTTGGGGCAGACCCATTAACCGATCTGGCTGTTATCAAGCTAGAAGGTGATGGCGATTTCCCTGCCGCTCATTTTGCTGATATTAATACAGTTAAAGTAGGTGAGTGGGTAATGGCAGTAGGTAATCCGCTAGGGCTTACATCTACAGTTACAACTGGTATTGTCAGTGCTATTGGTAGGGGACAACTTGGGATGAGCAGAAATAGCTATTCAGTAGAATACTACATACAAACTGATGCCGCCATAAACCCTGGTAACTCTGGTGGTGGATTATTCGATATGAATGGTTCCCTAACGGGTATTAATACAGCTATAGCAACAAGTACTGGTAATTATATCGGTTATGGTTTTGCTATCCCTGTTGATTTGGTGAAATCTGTAGTGGATGACTTGATAGATGATGGTGAGATTAACCGTGGATATATTGGTGTGAGTATTAATAGTGTACGTGATGAAGTCGAAGCAAGAGCTTTAGGTTTAGATGGCGTATATGGTGTAGTGGTTGGAAGTATCCTGAATGGTAGTGCGGCTGAAGATGCAGGCATAGAGGCAGGAGATGTTTTGCTGGAGCTAGAGGGTGAGAAATTATTCTCGTCAGGTGAACTGCAAAGCAGAATAGCACAAAAAAGAGCAGGTGATAAAGTAGAAGTACTAATTCTTCGAAATGGTAAGAAATTAACTAAGACTGTTAAGCTACGCGCTAGAGACGAAGATGAAAAGGGATTTGCTGATAATAGTAAAAAGGAAGCAGAACCAGGTGTCGGTAAAAACTCTCCTGTAGATTTCGATAAGCTGGGTTTCAAAGTTGAGAAACTCACAGATAAAATTAAAAAAGAATATAGTACCAATCATGGAGTACTAATCACTGAAGTCAAGAGATTTAGTGCTGCATCTGATAGAGGTATGTTTCCTAATGGTGTAATTGTAGAAGCTGACAGAAAAGAAGTTAATACTACAAGAGAACTAAAAGACATAATAGAAGATAAAAAACCTGGTGATGCTATGCTAATCAAGGTAAAATACCCCGAAGTAACCAGAATAATTGCAATACAAATACCTGATTCGGAAGGTTAGAAGTATAGTAATATTATATAAATTCAGAATGCCATTCTCTTAGATGAGAATGGCATTTTTTTTATGCTTTATATTATCAAGGGTCGTGTCAATTTGAATATACAAAAGCTCTTAGGTTGAGTAGGGTGTGTACCAAATCAGTTTGATAAGAATTCATAAAACAATATTAAGCAAAAAAAAGCCCTATCAATTGACAGGGCATAAAAAAATTATGTAATACTGTTTTAATGAATTCCGTTCATCCATTTCTTGAGTGTAGGTACTAATGTTAGTAACAACAATGCCGCTATTCCTACTACTAGTACACCCCACATCAGATATGTATCAGAGTAAACTAATAAAGTATCCATTTTGGAAGCATTTTCGCTCACGCTTTCTGCGGCTGTTAATTCTCCTATCAAACCAGCCATTTTATTAGCAAGTGCAATTGATAAGAACCAAGCTCCCATCACGAAGCCAACAGCTTTCTTGGGTGATAACTTAGTAATCATTGATAGTCCCACAGGGGATAAACTCAGCTCACCAGTTGTATGCAATAAGTACATGACAATTATGAATATCATAGGTACCAGTCCATCAGTAGCAAAGAACTTAGCACCGATTACTATAACTCCAAACCCAACTGCTAACTGAGAAAGTCCAAGTACGAACTTCATAGGTGTTGATGGTTCTTTCTTATTACTTCTTAATTTAATCCAAATCCAAGAAAATAGTGGAGCTAGTATCATTATAAAGAAGGCATTAACTGATTGGAATATAGATGCCGGAATTTCGGAACCCATGACAAACCTATCTACATTTCTCTCAGTGAATAGTGTTAATGAACCCCCTGCTTGTTCGAATAGTGCCCAAAACATAGTATGGAATAAGAAAAGTACTATTACAACCCAGAGTCTCTGACCACCAATTCTTTCTTCTTTGGTACTCATAAAGAATAAGACACCTAATATACCAACACTCATTATTAATAATATCCAAGTAAGAATATCACTTAAATTTAAGAATAATGCACATATTGGTATGAATACAATTGTACCAACAAAAGTTAATATTTGATTTCTCCTTAGTGAGGGAGTCATATACAGTTCAAAATTTGAAGCTTCTAAGCTGTGAACAGATGCTCTCTCTTCAGGTGTTGCATGTAATAGTCTCATCTCAGTAGCTTCATCTACTTCAGGGAAGTTTTCAAAAGCACTAGGGTTAATACCCTTCTTACCGAGAATTTTATCTCCGGCAAGCCAGAATACTAATAAACCCAGTAACATACCGATACCAGCCAATCCAAAACCATAATGCCAACTGATTTGCTCACCTACATAACCACAAGTTACTGTAGAAAGCAATGCACCAATGTTAACACCCATATAGAATATAGTGAAGGCGCCATCTTTACGACTATCATTTGCACCATAGTATTTACCTAGTAAACTTGAGATATTAGGCTTGAAAAATCCATTTCCAATAATAATAAATGCAAGTGATAAGAAGAAAAGACTCATATTATCTTCGAAGTACATACCCTGAAATGACAAGGCAAAGTGACCAGCCATCATCAGAATACCACCGAATAGAATCGCCTTACGGAATCCTAAAATCTTATCCGCAAGTACACCACCAACAACTGGGAATAAATAAACCATAGCTGTGTATGAGCCATATATACCTAATGCTACACTGTCAGCTTCACCTTGTGATAAGCTGGAGAACAATTCTTTTGTCATATACAGAATTAATAAAGCCCGCATACCGTAGTATGAAAACCTTTCCCACATCTCTGCAAAGAATAAGATAAATAAAGCTTTCGGGTGTAATTTACGATTTGTGTATATTACTATGGGAACCCATATAATAACGAATACCCAAAAGACTATTAATATAATTAAACTTAAATCCATATTGTTCCAATTATAAAGAGTTTATAAAAATATGTTTGTTATAAATTATCATCTGCTAGTTCAAAACCTTCTTGTTCTGGTTTAGCATTATCTTGTCTGTCTTCAGCACCATGAGTTAATCTCTTCAAAGGTTTAAGTAATGCTATAACTAGTAATCCAATAATAGTACAGAAAATAGCTATGCCTGTGAATATTTCTAGCTCACCAGCTGATTGAGACCACTCACCAAGAGTACCAGCTACAAAATTGCCAACACCAGTTACTGCAAAATAAAGTCCCATCATTAAAGATGCATATTTCAATGGGGCCAGTTTAGTTATGAATGATAACGCTACTGGTGATGCACAAAGTTCACCAATAGTGTGGAAGAGATATGCAAATACAAGCCAATACATCGCGGATTGACCATTCGCTTCAAATTGTAATGTCGCAGCAGTCATAAATAAGAAACCCCACCCCATAATTATAACACCAATAGCCATTTTGAAAAGAGAAGATGATTCTTTGCCTTTGACTTTCCATTTATACCAAAATGCTGCAATTGGAACACCAAGTAAGATGATAAATAGTGCATTTACAGATTGGAACCAAGAAGCTGGAACTGCATCTAACCCAAGTAGAGGAATTGTAAATCCTAAACTTAAGTCTGTTTTCTGTGCTGTATATATATTCATCAATCCACCAGCTTGCTCAAAAGCTCCCCAGAAAACAATGATTAAAACAAATGAAATCAACATTACTTTTATTCTATCCTTTTCTATCCCAGTAAGTGGTCGTTTCTTTGCAGCCAATTCAGAAGGAGATAAATTCTGAGTTCCTTCACCGATTCCAGTAAGATATTTTTGTCCTAACATGAATACTGTTTGACCTAATACCATACCAATACCAGCTAATCCGAAGCCATAGTGCCATCCATGTACTTCTCCAACATAACCAACAATAAGAGCAGAAAGGAAAGCACCTAGGTTAATACCAATATAAAATATTGTGAAACCCTTGTCTCTTCTATCATCTCCTGGAGGATAAAGTCCACCTACCATAGTAGAAATATTCGGTTTCAATCCACCTACACCTAATATAATAAGTCCTAATCCAGTATAGAAAGCCCAAAGTGCTTCTATAGCAAGTATACCATGACCAAAACAAAGAAGGATACCACCTATGAGGACTGTTCTTTTTTGACCCCAATATTTATCAGCAATATAACCACCAACTATTGATAAAAGATAAACTAGAAATGTATACCATTTATATAAATTTATTGCTTCAGTTTCAGTCCAACCAAAACCTGGATTATCACTTGTAAGTGTACTTATTAAAAACAATGTTAATATAGCACGCATACCATAGTAACTAAATCGCTCCCACATCTCTGTGAAAAACAGGATATATAGTCCTTTGGGGTGGCCCCAGAGTTCTTCTCTTTTTTCCATACTTGATTCCTTTATTTCGATTTGATATAATCTCAAAGCGTAGGAAAATATTTGAACTTGATTATTAGTTCAAATTATTTTCCGAGTCTTCATTTTAAGAAGCGATAATATATGAAAATAATATCATTTCTTAAGATTTATTGAAAAGATTTTTATTAATCTATTCGTACAACTATTGCTCTATTGAGCATTCTACCATAGGGGTGTTCATTAGAGAACAGGTATTGCTCGGGGTATATTACTTGCAGATTGTTGCTATTGCCACCTATTAGACTTTTAGCTGTATTTGCCCTTCTTTCGGCTAATGCTTTATTATATTCTTCATTACCTAGATTGTCAGTAGAAGCGTAAATAGTTACTTTTCTATTTTGCTCTATAGCTTTTCTTACTAATTTGAGTACATCATTATCTACTGATTTGAGACTAGATTTATCGAATTCTGTATAAGCGAGGATATGTTGTTCCGTATTTTTCGAACCATCATTAATAGTATTTATAGTTTGCTTTACGTTCTTGACGGTTGGCTCTACTGTGAATGATACATTAGCAGCTGAGTAAATACCTGAAACCTCGGCATTAGAAATATACTCGAACTTAACTGGCTCATTTTTCTCAAATTCTTTGGTATAATTCTCATCAATTGAGAATTCAAAGTCCTCATTTTCTTTTTCTACGTTATTACCATTTACATATAGATTTGCTTCTTGGTAATATTCATCTTTTGATGAGTTAACTGTAGTTTTAGGTGTGAATGTTTTCTTATCAAATTCTATTCTACTATTTATTTCGTATATGCTTTTTATTAATTCAGAATTATCAGAAAGAGCAAATTCAACTTTTCTGTATTCTTCTTTCAATTCATTATACTTAAAATCTTTATCAACTATTACTGTCTTTGTTTTAACTCTAGATAAATCAATTCCATCATCTTTTAGTTTTTGCTCTATATTATACAGCCTTTCTTCTGATATATTCTTTGGCTCGTCACCCAAGTCATAAGTAGAAAGAATAAGTGTCAAAGACTTATCTTCTTTCATCTTTCTAGCTATAGAATTTATCATCTCGGTTTGTACATCGAAATCAGAATTTGTAAAACTTTCAATATTATATTTCTTGTAGTTGTAATCAGCACTATCAAAGAACACAACTGGCCTCAAGGCATATTCTTGTTTAGTTTCATACACTGAGATAGGCATTGTTAGTTTCTGACCATCTTTTATATCATTTCCCTTTTCATCTTTTAGGGTCAAATCAACATGGATATATGGCGGTGCAGGAGCTACAACTACTTCTTCTATTATCTTCGGTTCTGGTTGTGGCGGTGGAGCTGGAGCTTTTGGCTCAGGAGTGGTCACATTATAAACAAATGATATAGAACCAGACAGTTGAGAAACGAAAAGGTCTTTTCCATCCAATATACTACCCGGTATATAGTTGTATTTCACTTCTGGTCTTATAGTCCAATCATCAAAATCATATAGATCATATCTAACGCCAGCAAAAAGTGAAAATATTATAGAATTCATTTCTTCTATACTACCTTCGCCTGTATTTATCTCTCTACTACCATTCGAAAATGTGAAATCATTCGGGCTTAGTGCAAGTTCATTTTGAGAATAATCTGAAGTCATAGCGAAACCAATATCAGCACCCAATCCAAATGAAAAGCCACTAAAAAGCTCAGAATATATTGAATTACCAATAGATAATAGTTTTATTGTCGGGTTGAGTTGATGCTCCACCATTACTGGCTGCTTATCGAATTCATTTATCTTATACCCTCTGAATCTCTCTTCAGTATATTCACTACTCAAGCCATTGTAGTTAAGTTGAAGTACGTAGCTCGAAGGCAAATCGAATATTAGATTGCCCATGGCTAATTCCATTCCGAAACCAAAAGTAGGGTCGAGGAAATTACCACCTGTGAATTCATCGCAGCAATTTTCTGAACCTGTGAATCCCTTTATGTCGGTAGTGTGCATATTGTAGTTTAGACCAGCGTTTAGAAAATATTTAGTTCCTGTCCTTTCGCCTGCTATTAGAACACTGCTACATATAATAAATACTATTAAGATATATTTCATATTATTTAACTATCACTAGGGTTTTGGAACTAATTATTCTATTTTTCTTCAATACTAAATGGTAAGCACCAGACATGAATCCACTCGAATCAAATCTAACTATATTCTCACCTGTCTGCAACTTAATTTTCTCTTTATACAACTCTTCTCCTCTTTGATCAAGTAAGACTAATTCAAATTCTTCATTTTCGCTAGAATAAATTTGAATATTAGCATTGCTATTGACAGGATTTGGAGATATAGTTTGAATCTCAGTATCTGTGTGTATTATCGATTGGTCATTACAAGTAAGTAATAAAGTAAATAATCCAGATTTTTGTGATTCAGTAGTACTTTCTCCCCAGAACGTAGATTTATCAGTATCGAATAACATAGTCGAAGTAGATTCTTCGCTTAATCCTGGGTACCCAATTATTTTAGCTAATGTACCTTCTGCTGGGAAATCACCATTGACAGTTAATTTCATCAATCTTTTACCATTCTCAATACCAACATTCTCGATAGTTGCTTCTCCATATTCAGAAACTGCATACTCAGGAATGAATATTTTAGGATTGATAGTTACATAAGCTTCGAACTTTCTAATTCCTTTATAACTAGCATTCTCTATGTTGAAAAATGAAATAGAGATAGAAGTTGTATCTATTGGGTCAGCTTCTGTATCATTTATATCTAATACTGATTCAGCTTGATAGTCAACTATAGTAATAACTCTCTGTGTAAGACAAGGAACAGCTTCTAATTCTAGAGTAGCACTTACATCTATATCACTACCTACCCATTCTATTTCTATTTCTTTAGTTTCACCCGGTTGTAAGTTTATAGGTGTTGCTGTATTTATCTTGAAATCAGTTATAGGATTGAGTATAGCATTAGTAATTTCTATTGGGTCAACCCCAACGTTCTTTATTGTTAACTTTCTTATTCTTTGTTCTGGAATAAAAGGCAAAGTGGTATGGCTAATTTCTACAAAAGTACCAATACCTTGTACTCGGAGCTTAGCCGCAGCTTTATATTTCTCTTGGTCACTATGCAATACATAGTAATCAGAAGTAATCGTTCCTACTATATTAGGTACTACTCTGACAGTAGCAGTAATAGATTCACCAGGAGCAAGAACTGTATCTTGTTTGTAATTCTCAAATGAGAATATATCTGCACTATCAACTTCGAATTTATTAAATCTAAGTGGTACAGGATCGCCGTTAGTGAAGATTTTATCTGTCAGGTAAGTTGTATCTTGGATACAAACTTCACCTAAATCAATAATATTTTGGTTGAATACTATGTTTCTATTTAATCCATTACCAGTTACGAATACAGCATACTCAAGATTACAAGAAGATAGTATCAGAGAGTCCGAAACTATGCTTGTATCTTTTGGGTTGAATATTATAGATATATCTATACATTCACCAGGTAACAAAGTATCAGGCAATGAGAAATTGTCTACTGAAAAATGAACTTGATATTTGAATTGTGCTTCCTCTATAAATAAAGGAACCTCACCTTTATTACAGAACTCAACATTAAACGATTTCTTTTCCTCATTGAAAATATATTCGTCTCCAAATACAAAAGGTTCTTTCTCTACGATTGGATTTATTATTCTAAAAGTACCATCTGATTCGTCCGTCTCCGGAAATGTAAAGAAGTATTGTTTCATTTTGAAATTACCACTTCCTACACTTGCTACCAAAAATGAATTATTTTCTGAAGAATATGCCAATGATTGCATTGCATCAGAGAAAGTCTCTATAATCCCAGATTGAAGCCCTTTAACTAAATCATATATATTTATCTGATTTTGATATTGGTAAGCAAATATAGCCATATTACCTGTTGGGCTAAACCCAACTTCAACAGGATCAGAGCCACTAATATTAACGGAAGTTATAATATTTTTAGTCTCCAAATCCCAAATCATTGAGTTTGTTCTTCCTTCATTTGCACGAGCAACAGAGCTAAGACCAATCAATTTACCGTCAGGTGATATGTTCAACTTTTCTATTACCGGTGTTCTATAAAACTCTATACTATCTTTTGTTTGAAAATCAGATTTAGAAACTACAAAGACTTTACCATCTAGTCCACTAACTACCATAAGAGTAGTATCATTTGCTACACCTATATCGGTTATAGGTTGTTGGTATATTACTTCTTGTGTGACATCTAATGTACTACTATTATATACTCTGAAATAATTGCCAAATCTAGGTAGAATAAGAAACTCATTTTTATCTTTTAGAGTATATATTTGTTCTGGATTAAAATCAGAGATATCTATTTTTTCAATTGCAGTTGTATTTCCTACTTGGAATATCGCCAATGTGTCGAAATTACCTATAGAGTAAATAGCAGCAAATCTATCTTCAGAAATATACTTTGCTGAGAGTGGGAGTTGTCCGCTGTTTCTAGAATTTAGGCTGTATTCTATCCTTGAATTATCTAATTTTACTAAATCCCATTCAGATATAGAGCCAACAGAGAATGAAATTGCCTTAGTAGAATTGAAGTTATAGTCTACCGAATAAACACTACTACCAATTGGAAAATTATGCGGTGGTTGTTTAGTAAAGTCTTGACTAACTTTCATCTTTGCTGTTATTGATGTCTTTCCTGCAGGGACTTTCCAATCCACAGTATCGGCAATAGCCGAGTCAGCACGTACCCATGATTCCCCACCATCATAGCTTAACTCTGCTTTAGTAAAAATACTCTTTACGTTTCCTTCCCAAGTTATTATTGTGTCTTGGCAAGGGGTGAATGTTTCTCCACCATTAGGGAAGTTAAGTTTTAGATTAGTTTTTGCTTCTATTTTCTTTTTATTTCCTTGCACTCTTAGATATACAACAGCCCCTCGGTTATAATGTACTTTAATTATAGCCGATTGAGCACCCTCTTCATAAGGAGCAAATTTAACCAATACTTGATTGGATGTGAATATTATATTAGTAGGTAGTGGGTTAGGGTTTAAATTACTGCCACGCCACTCAACTATGAAATTATCATTGGAAATAGAAATCGAATCAACTCTAATAGATTTTATCAATCTATCGGGAGTGAGCAAATTATAAAAATAGTCGCATTTAATAGATCTTAGAGTCGTATCTCCTAGCGCAGTTGATACGAATTGCAAATCGAATATTCTCGCTCCCTCTGCATTCTTAAATCTAAAAGTCCCTATTTTATCTTCTATTTCAGATATTTGTACAGGTAATAATCCAGATTCTTTTTCATGTGTTAGTACTAGGATACCAGAATAAGCTGTTTCATCTATCGTATTGTGGTCGGGTATCCATTCTATATTCTGCCAACCTTGATTATCAGGTGAAGAGACTGTAAAATCTCTATGGGAGAACGATCCTTCAAGAAACAATAGATTATTGTTGTTTATTGTCACAAATTGGGAGTTGTAGGTGGCTCTGATTTCCGCTTTTATTAACGGGAAATTCTGATGGTCAATATTCCTAATACTCAATACAGGTTGAGATACTAGTAATGTTGGAATAAATATTATTATCAAATAGAATAATTTTTTCACGAAGTCCCTTAGAAATTTTGCCTTAAGACGCTTTTAAAAATAAAATAGTTACAAATATAAATAAAAAGAACGCTACATTATTATGTAAGTGCTCTTTCTATCTAAATATAATTGTTATTTTTATACTCTTTGTATCACAGCGGCATATCCTTGACCAACTCCAATGCACATAGTTACTAGTGCAAATTCTTTTCCTTGCTCTATTAACTCATAAGCCGCAGTTCCTAGTAATCTAGCCCCTGTCATTCCAAGTGGATGACCAATTGCTATTGCGCCTCCGTTAGGATTCAATCTAGCGTCATCGTCTGCTATGCCCCAAGCTCTAGTACAAGCTAATGCTTGAGCCGCGAATGCTTCGTTCAGTTCTATGATATCCAAGTCAGCGAAAGTTAATCCCGCTTTTGCTAATGCTTGGTTTGATGCTTCTACTGGGCCTATACCCATTATTCGTGGTTCTACGCCAACTACTGCTGATGATATTATCTTAGCTTTAGCGATTAGTCCATTTTGTTCTAATCCATCTTCGTTAGCTAATAGTATAGAACAAGCACCATCATTCAACCCAGAAGAGTTACCTGCTGTTACAGAACCATCTTTCTTGAAAGCTGGTCTTAATTTTGAAAGTACTTCTACAGAAGTACCGGGTCTAATAAACTCATCTTGACTAAAAATAATAGGATCTTTCTTTCTTTGTGGGATTGCAACTGGCATTATCTCTTTTGCCAGTCTACCATTTTGAGTAGCTTTCGTGGCTTTCGATTGAGACCAAAAGGCAAACTTATCTTGATCTTCGCGGCTGATACCGTACATTTCAACTAAGTTCTCAGCAGTATTACCCATGCCATCTGTTCCGTACATTTCTTGCATTTTAGGGTTTACAAATCTCCATCCGAAAGCAGAGTCAAACATCTCCGCACTATTACCCCAAGCATCAGATGATTTGGATACAACATAAGGTGCACGCGACATACTCTCTACTCCACCAGCTATCATCACATTGCTATCACCTAGTAAAAGTGAACGAGAAGCATGAATAGCTGAGGCTAACCCAGAAGAGCAAAGTCTATTGACTGTTTCGCCTGGTACAGAGTAAGGTAAACCAGCTAATAATGCTGACATACGAGCTACGTTTCTATTCTCTTCACCTGCACCGTTAGCGTTGCCAAGTAATACATCGCCTATGTTCTTCGTATCTAAACTTGGGTTTCGCTTTACCAATTCAGCAATAGTCATAGCAGCCATATCGTCTGGACGAACTGCGGCTAATGTACCTTTGAAATTCCCAACTGGTGTTCTTATCGAATCTACTATAAATGCGTTTTTCATTTTTTCTCTATTTTTTTACTTTTTCTATTTTCTTAAATAATTCGAAATCTAAGTTCTGGATATAAGACTGATAATCGGTCCATTCATTTTCTAAAAATGTATTTACTTTTGATACCAATTCACCAGACATTCTCTCAATCCTCTCTGCCATAACTCGTTGCGTAGAATTAGGGCTAGCCATAGCAGAGCCGAGATAATACTGTGCATAACCAGAGTGATGGTTGAAAGTATCTTCTCTTCTGACTATTCCTTTTAGTCCACTCTTACCTCTCAAATAGACTTTGATAGACTCTATCGAATCTTTGATTGCCTTCGTGCGTTTGCTCAAACTATCTTTTTCTAGCTCTTTGTTTGCTTCCATTAGCTTTTCGTAAATGCCGATTTTTTCTTCTGCTTCATTTACTTTGTCCATAGCTTCAGTTGCATCACTTATACTTTCTTCTAGTTTATTGAAAAGCTTTTTCACTGCAACCAAATCACTCATTTTATACTCAACTCTTGGGTCATGTTCTACAGTAAATTCGGCAGAGTCGCTTGTATTCATGTATGTAAAAACTGCTTTGTATTTACCTGGTAAAACGGAAATGCTACCCGGAGGTGTTGTCTCTTTTTCAGGCTTTTTAGAACCAGGACCTCTTACTCCATTTGTCTCAAATCCCCAATAGTATCTTTGGATAGCAGTATCGACTTTCATGAAAAGTGTTCTTACTTCAGTTCCAGACATATCATATATTCTTACTGTTAACGAGTCTTTAGATGGACCTTTGTCTTTCTTTTTCTCTTTATCATCATCTTTTTCTTCGTCCTTATCTTCTTTTTTATCTTTTTTCTTGGCTTTTGGCTTATTTATATTGAAAGTGAATCGGACACCCATTCTCTCATTAGTACCATCGTACATTGACTTACCACCAAATCTAGCGCCTGCTGGCTGTTTAGTAGATACCATATAGCTAGTATTTACAGGGAAAAGAGTCAATGGTTTTTCTAATAATTCAGCGCCTTCTTTTGCTACTTCTCTAAAAGCCGATATATCGTCAAATATCCAAGCTGCACGTCCGAAAGTACCAATTACTAAATCATTTTCTCTTTCTTGGATTTCCATATCCAAAGTAGGAACACTAGGGTATCCTTCAGTCCATTTTTGCCAATCTTTTCCTTGGTTGAATGAAATATATAGACCAAATTCTGTACCTAAGAACATTAAGTTTGGTTCAATTGGGTCTTGGATGAATGAACTTACAAAAGAGCCAATACCTTTTCCTTGCAGAATATTAGTCCAACTACCACCTTTGTTATTAGTATAAAGTAAGTATGGTTCCCAATTATTCCTTCTGTAATCATTGACTACTACATAGCATTCAGATTCATTGTAAGTAGAAGGACGTATCTGAGGAATCCAAGAGCCAATAGCTGCTCCACCTAAGTTACCAGTCTTATTTTGCCAGCTGTTACCGTCGTCTGTAGTCAGCTGTATATTACCATCATCAGTTGTCACCCATATCATCTTATCATTCAGAGGGCTTGGAGCTATAGCCAATATAGTTGTATAATTCTCAGCTCCTGTAGCGTCAAATGTTAGTCCACCACTCGAATCTTGCTTTTGCTTTTCTGGGTCATTTGTTGTCAAATCTGGTGATATTATCTCCCAATTTTCGCCTTTATCTGTGCTTTTGTGTAAGTATTGTGAGCCAAAGTAAATAGTCTTTGTATCAAAAGGATCTGGTGATATAGCTGCGTTCCAATTGAATCTAAGAGTTATAGAATCCACAGGGTGTACTGGTTTTATGAAGTTAGTACCACCAGTCTCTAAGTCGTATCGGCTTACATTTCCTCCTTGTGACATAGAATAACCATAGCGTTTATCGCTTGGGTCAGGTACTACATCAAATCCATCGCCGAAGCTAAGTTCTTCCCAATATGCGTTACGGATTCCACCACTTCTCCAAACAGAAGAGGGGCCTATCCAAGATCCATTATCTTGCATACCACCATATACTCTATATGGGACGTCATTATCAACTGAAATATGGTAGAACTGAGCTACGGGCAGATTCTCTACGAATCTCCAATTAGCACCTCTATCTTTTGATATTGCCAAACCTCCATCATTTCCATCTATTATATGATCTGGGTTGCTTGGGTTTATCCAAAATGCGTGGTGATCGGGGTGCACACCATCAGCATAGTAAGCAATCATATTCTGGAATGATTTACCACCATCTTCAGATTTGTCTATTACCGAGTGAACATTGTATATTCTATTTTCATTCTTCGGGTCTACTCTAATATCTGCATAGTAGAATGGACGACCACCTATGTTTTCTGTATTCTGGTTTTTCCAAGTGAAGCCACCGTCTGTACTTTTGTAGAATCCATTGTCTTTTGCTTCTACTAGAGCATATACTATGTCTCTATTGCTCTGGCTAATTGCTAGCCCAATTCTTCCTAATTCACCCTTAGGTAGTCCATCTTCATCTGTCAATTCTTTCCAAGTATCACCACCGTCCAGAGTCATATATAGTCCTGAGCCCTCGCCACCTGATTTGAAAAACCACGGCCAACGGCGGAATTCCCACATAGCTGCGAACATCTTATTAGGATTGCTCGGGTCAACTATTAGGTCTGCGATTCCAGTTTTCTCATTTACGTATAGGACTTTTTCCCAATTTTTACCACCATCAGTAGTTCGGAATACTCCTCTGTCTTCCGTTTCGCCCCACGCTGGGCCTTGTGCTCCAACGTAAACTATATCTGGATTATCACGATGGATTATTATTCTATGTATGTTTCTTGAGTTTTCTAATCCTAAGTGCTTCCAAGTGCGACCACCGTCTATGCTCTTGTAGATACCATTACCACTTGATTGGCTATTACGAGGATTACCCTCGCCTGTCCCTAGCCATATAACATCAGGATTCGATTGCTGTATCTTGACGTCACCAATTGATTGAGTTGGCAGTTCCTCTGTTATTGGTTCCCATGTTATACCATCATTGGGCGAATACCACAAACCTCCAGAAGCAGTACCTACATATATATCAGCTGGATTGCTCAGATTAACATCGATAGATGTTACTCTACCACTCATACCAGCGGGGCCTATGTTCCTAGGGGCTAATTCTTTGAATTTACTTAGATCTACTTTTTGTGATGTTGCTACTATGGGTAATAGCAGGAGTGCTAACAAAATACATAATTTCTTCATTCAGATTCCTCTATCCAATTCTTGTCTGTTCTATAAGCTGTGCCACGGAAAAGTCCGACTAGCTCGCCTTTCTGATTTTTTACTTCTACGTCTAATATCGCTGTTTTGGGTGAAAGCGAGATAGTCTTTGCAGTGGCTGTTATTACCTCGCCTTCCTTTGTTGCCTTAGGGTATTGCATAATTACTGAAGTGGAAACGGCTTTTTTCCCGTATGAGTTGGAAGCGAAAGCAAATGCACTATCAGCTAGCGAATACGAAATGCCGCCATGCATTATATCAAATCCATTGAGCATTTCCTTGCGGACGGTCATTTTCAGATGACAATATCCCCGCTCTATAGTAACTAGCTCTATCCCAAGCCATTTGCTAAATGGGTCATTATCGTACATTTGGTGAAAAACATTTTCAGCAATTTTTAGGTCAGTCATAAAAGTTCAGATTTGTAATAATTCAATCGAATAAATTAAACAAATCTTGAGTATTTTCCATATTGGTTGAGGAAATAGCGTGAAAATGATTAATTAACCTAACATTGTAGGTGATAGAATTGTCTTACTCAGGATAATTGCAATTATTTTAAGAGCCCCAATAATTACGATTAATAGATTAATCAAATGGAAAATTAAATATTTCCCTTTTACTTGTTTTACCTTTTTTATTTTGATGAAATACAATATATTAATTAGGAAAACTAATATTGCAGTGATAGTAAAAAACTCATCTAATCTCTCATTTACTTGATTGAATAATACCATTTCATAACTTAAGACAGTGTTTATATTTTCATTTATAAACCTTTCATACCCTAACACTATATAGCCAATTGAAAGACTAAAAAAGCTAATTAAAAAAAAAGTGATATTTTCTATTTGTAAAAAAGTGAATAGATGTTCATTTCTATATTGAATGAATTTGTGTATTAAATTCGGCATTTTTATTATTTATTTTATTGGTAATCCATATTATAAATTAATCAAAACGTAAGTATTTTCCATATTTGTTGTCCGATTTAGGAAGAAAAGGCAAATAACAGCTATGATACTATCTGTAAATCCAAATATATCTTGTAATATTGACTGATATTCGATACGTTGACTATATGAAAAGAAAAAACTTCAAAGAAATATTATGAAAAACTTATTATTAACCCTAATGCTTGTTGTATTTGCGAGTACAACAATCAAAGCTATTGAAATAGACACACTATGGCTCAGAATAGCTGGAGCTGGAGTCCAAGAACTAGACTTTACACCTGATGACAAGTATGTAATTGCTTGGACGAATGCAATAGAGTTTTGGGAGAAACAACAAGGAGTAAAGGAATTTTCAATTCCAATAGATGTCAAAGCGGTTGGGGATTTTAACTACAACAAGGAAATTCTTGTTTTTGCAAAAGATAGTACGCCTAAACTTTTAGATTGGGAAACAAAAGATATTATTGAGGGATTTGAGAAACAAGAAACATTTTTAGGAAGAATAAGAACCGCTAAATCTAAAAATGAATTTATGGCAACAAAAGGTCATCACCCAAAAGTAATTTACTTTTGGGATATTAATCAGAAGCAAATACTAGATAGTATTGAGATTATGAAAGAGTTTGAAAAAAATAACCAGAAATGGGGACGGTCAATTCATGAATATGATTATGTTGGTAATAATGATGAATATTTTTATATTCGGATTAATGATAATAATGCTTTAACATCAGGATTAAATCCTAAATATGAGGTTGATAATTTTAGTTATTTAATATATAGTAGAGAAACAAAAGAATTGGTTGACTCTTTATTTGCATTTCAAGTATCTTTTGAAAATTATAACCACGTGGATAAGATGGTTGTTATGAATGACAGAACTAATTTGGCTTGGAATAATAAAGGTGGTGAAATAAATTTTTATAATGTTATTCAAAAAAGATTTTATAAAAAATTCTTCAGGAATGATTTTTCTATGGTTAATGACATTGAGTTTAATAACGATGACAAGTTAATTAGCTTGACTTACGGAGTAATAAATGTATTTGACCTTGATAACAGTGGTTTATTTGCTTCATTTAACACCAGATCATCATATGGACAATGTAAGCTTTCACAAAATAAACAATTCATGATAGGAAGCGTTGGGAGTATCTTAATTATGCATCCTGTAACTTTAACTTCAGTTGAAACGAATGCACTTAAAAGCCAAACCACCATTTCTCCCAACCCCACAAGCAGTATTGTGAACATAGAGCTGAACTGCTCGGAACCGTTGGTGGACTATAAGATAACTGATATTAATGGCGCGACAGTCTCGCAGGCAACTATCGCAAATCAGTTTGGGAGTCTTCAAATTGATTTCTCGGCTTATACAACAGGGGTTTATTTCCTGACTATCAACTGCAATGAGCCTATGACTTATAAGATAATCAAGGAGTAGAATATTATGAAAAAAGTACTTTCAGCCCTATTACTTTTTACTTTTATAACCACAATGATTATGGCAGAGGTAGGAGGTGATGACAAAATTATTTGGACAAACTCGAATCAACAATCAAGAAAGTTAGATTTTACACCTAATGATAAGTATATAATTGCTTGGACTAATGAAATACAAATATGGAATACTTCTAATGGAAAAATTGAATTTTCAATCCCTACTGAGGTTCTGGGTGACTTTAACTACAACGAGGAGTATCTTGTTTTTGCACAAGACAGTACTCCAAAACTTTTAGATTGGAAGACTAAAGAGTTACTAGAAGGTTTTGAAAAAGAAGAAACATTTTTAGGGAAAATAAGAACCGCTAAATCTAAAAATGAATTTATGGCTACAAAAGGGGATTACCCAAAAGTTATATACTTTTGGGATATTAATCAGAAACAAATTCTAGATAGCTTTGAGATAATTAAAGAATTTGAAAGTAATGGACAAACATGGGGCAGGTCAATTCATGAATATGATTATGTCGGTAATAATGACGAATACTTTTATGTTCGGATTAATGATAATAATGCATTGACACCAGGATTAAATCCTAAAAATGAGGTGGATAATTTTAGCTATTTAATATATAATAGAGAAACAAAAGAATTGGTTGACTCTTTATTTGCATTTCAAATTACAACCAGTAATTTTAATCATGTAGATAAATTAGTTGTAATGAATAATAGAAATAATCTAGCGTGGAATAATAAAAATAGCCAGATACAAATATATAATGTAAACAGTCATAGCTTCAATTCAAGAATTGAATTAACTTTCGAAAATGAAGTGGATGAAATAATTTTCTCAAATTATAACAATGTCTTTTATGTAAGTAGGCCTAGCCCTTCAAAGTACTTAGAGTTATATAGCTATAACACAACAACTCTTGAAAAACAATTCATATTCTTGAAGCATATCATTTCTAATAAAGTCGCATTCAATAGTAATAACTCATTAATAGCCTTTAGCGGAATTGATAGTTTAGGTCTTGATATTATTGGCATAATAAATAATGACAATCAATCTAATATTAATTCAGAATACAAATCAGTACTCAATCTCTTTCCCAACCCCACAAGCAGTATTGTGAATATAGATTTGAATTGCTCTGAACCCGTGGTGGACTATCAGATAACTGATATAAATGGAGCGAAAGTCTCGCAGTCAACTAAAGCAAATCAGAATGGAAATCTTCAAATCGATTTGTCTAGCTATTATGCTGGGGTTTACTTTCTGACTATCAACTGCAATGAGCCTATGACTTATAAGATAATCAAGGAGTAGGGACGATGAAGCAAAATGTATTGCTTTCGTTTTTAATGTGACTAAAGTCACTTTTTTTTTGGAGAATGTTTGTATCCGTTGACTAAAGTCAACGGCAATATTTTAGGTTATTTAAGCAAGCTGTTTGAAGATAAATTGAATGTATTGCCGTCGGTTTTAACCGACGGACATAGGAAAGTTACACCCCACTTTGGGACTTTAGTCCCATTGAACTAAAATGTACTTGTCAAATCAATAATAGAAAAACAAAATGAAAAAACTGATTATTGCCGCTTTATTAGCAAGCATATCCCTTACTGCAAAAGACTTTACCGTAACTACTAACGGAGGTTTATCTATGTTGCAACAACAAGTAAAAGAGGAAGTCGGGGGACAGAACTTTCCAACTCTGTATAATTATGCAGAAATAAATATGAATATGGAAATGAGGTACAACCTAAATAAATATGTTTCTGCTGGGGCATATATAAGATATGACTTCGGAAACAGGCAGTATGCAAGTTCTCCTAATTCTACAGAATATTCTGGAATAACTTATATTATAGACACTGACTTGGAAGAATTTTGGTTTGGCCCTATAATAAAAGGACACTATAAGAATGTTTTTCTTGGTTTAGGATATGGACTGTCAGCTAAAAGAGTTGATAATTTCTTAGGTCTTTCGAATGACGATGGATTTGGTAACTCACTTACAACAAACAGTATCGCTTGGTTAATACAGTTAGGAGGCAAATTTGAGATTAATGAGAACTTGGATTTTAATATAATTATGGAATATCGTGTCCGCTACTATGATAAAGTAAATGGTTTAAACATTAGAGGTGATTACGTCATTGGAACTCAGAATATAACCCCAATGGCAGGAATTTCCTATAACTTTGATTAATTCATTCTACACAATTACAACGATTGAATTCATTAGAATAGGACAGGAAATAGAATAATCGTGTTTTACTTTGTAGTTTTATCTTCGTAAAGTTCTGTGAATATTTCGTCTATTGGCTCCCAAAACTCAATCTTATTTCCTTCGGGATCTATGATATGAGCGAATTTGCCATAGTCAAAGGTCTCTATTTCACCGACTATTTGCACGCCATCGGCACGAAGGTTTTCTATAAGCTTTTCTATGTTTTGGACACGATAATTAATCATGTATTGCTTATCGGAAGGGGAGAAGTACTCAGTATTCTTCTCAAAGGGGCTCCATTGTAGATATCCCTTTTGCTCAGGATTATCTGAGTCTCTGAATTCGAATAGAGAGCCATATTCGTTAGTAACTAAACCTAGCTTTTCAGAATACCAATTTCTCATATTCTCAGGACTCTCGCTTTTGAAGAATATGCCACCTATCCCAATAACTTTGGGCTCTTTTTCAGATGATTCTGCCATTATCTTGCTTTGCCTCCTCTTTTGTCTTTTACGTTAAAGTCAGTCATTTGCATAGTAGTAAGCAATTCACCTGGGGCACCATATTGTTCAGTTTTTATTAGCCCAATCCCCTCAGCAAAATAGTATCTAGTTCGTACAGTTTTATTACCATCTATTCTATTATCTTTATACATTTTCAATTCACGTTTATTTAGCTCACGTAATTCCTCAAGTACCCAGACTTGATATTCACCCTTTGGTACTTTTATAGTTTGCTGTCCTCGCCAAATAAATCCTTCTTTGTTCTCGACTTGTTCACCTTCTTTTGGGTTGTTAGGTACTACCCAACCAGACTGCAATTCTTTGTAATACCAATCATTTACAGTTAGTAAATGCGTACCATTTTCACATTTCACGAAGTAGAAATTCATGCTTTTTTTGCCATCACGGCAAGCTCTGTATGCCTCAAATGGGATTCGCTCACCATTTTGGACATAGTAAATAGTATCCAAATCGCATAACTCGAGTTTGTAATCTTCCCTTGTCTCTTCACCATCTACTATTTTAGTTACATCGTAAGTCCAGCTGTTGCCCGCTTCAATAGGGAAATACATAGACGTAAGACCTTTGTCTTGAAAATCAGTGCAAGGCGGTTGGAAACCACTGGTCTTGCATCCATACAGTGTTATTGCTATTAGTACTATCAGTATTTTTTTCATTGTTTAGTTTCTTCTATTATTGCTATACATTTTAGTTCGATTGCGATAGGAGTAGGCAAACTATGGATACCTAGAGTCGTTCTCGCTGGTTGATTATCTTTGAAATACTCTGCGTAAATCTTATTATATTTCGGAAAATCATCTTTCATATTAGTAAGAAACACAGTAACATCGATTAAGTTACACCAATCGCTACCACAAGCCTCTAAAATTAGCTTTACATTATTGAAAACGGAGTGGCATTGAGTCTCTATATCGTAGCTTTCTATATTGCCATTTGGATCCAAAGTTACACCGGGAATTTCTTTTTTGCCACGTTCTCTAGGCCCTACACCGGAGAGGAAAAGAAGATTCCCTACTTGTCTAGCGTGAGGGTATAGTCCTACTGGCTCTGGTGCTTTATCCGAATTTAATCTAATATCATTACTCATATTTTACTACAAAAGTGTTTTTGTTAAAATTTATTTTCTGTAATATAATAAACACGCATAACATTACTAAATGAAAGTGGATAATATGGATTATATTGTACAAATCACACGGTTAAATTATTACCTTACCTCACTATCTCTATTATCTCAGTTTTAGTAATTGTTGGGGTTGTTAGTTTTATGTAGTAGCGGCCAGATTGGAAGTCATTTATGTTAACTGTGTATTCGTTATTACCCATTGCCGCTTCCCCCGAATATAAGTCAACTATTCTTCTACCTAATACATCATATATTTCAAGAGTAATATCGGTGTTTTCCTCTAGTATGACAGTCACTATAACAGAACTATTTTGCTCATTAGTATATGCGTAATAATCAAAGTCAGGGATGATAGTTTCCTCAGGTGCTTTTATTGAAAATACTGCGTCTGAGGTGTCGGATTGGAGGGGTTGAGATGAACCAGCTATTTTAAGAATCCAAGAATCATATCCCCCTTTTGGGTTTGTTATATCTCCATCGAAAGAGTTTGAATAACCTGCGACTAGATAGTTGCCATTCAATGTTTGAACTATTGATTGTGCTACATCAGAACCTTTTCCACCGTACGATTTATGCCAGTCAAGTTTTCCGTCTTCTTTTAATTTTAAAACCCAATAATTACCTCTTGGTATGATATTGTCAGGAACAAATTTTGAAGAATTACCCGCAACAATATAGTCACCATCTAATGTTTGAATTATTGAATATGCTACATCAGAACCAATTATTCCAAATGACTTTGCCCATTCTAAATCTCCATTATTTTTTAACTTTAATATCCAATAGTCAAAAAAACCATTTGGTCCGGCATTATCAAATTCTGGTGAGTTACTATAACCCGCAACTATATAGCCACTATCTAATGTTTGAATTATTGAATATGCTTCATCATTACCACTGCCTCCATAAGATTTTTGCCATTCAAGCTCTCCATATCTATTCAATTTTAATATCCAATAGTCGCCACCCCCTTTGGGATTTGAAACGTCTCCATCATTAGAAAAACTATTACCAGCTACTATATAGCCGCTATCAAATGTTTGAGTTATTGATTTAGGGAAGTCTTCACTACTCCCTCCATAGGATTTTTCCCACTCTAATTCACCATCATTTTTCAACTTGACAATCCAATAATCTCTATCTCCTAAGGGGTTAGAAATATCTCCGTCTGATGATTCACTGTAGCCTGCAACTATATAACCACCATCTGATGTTTGAGTAATTGAATAAGGAAAGTCATTACCACTGCCTCCATAAGACTTTTCCCACTCTAATTCACCATCATTTTTCAACTTGATAATCCAATAATCTCTATCAGTTAATTTATCTCCTTTAGGATTAGAAATGTCACCTTCTGATGATTTACTGTAACCTGTAACTATATAGCCACCATCTAATGATTGATTAATTGATAGTGCTACATCGTCTAACTTACCTCCAAAAGATTTTTCCCACTCTAATTCACCATCATTTTTCAACTTGACAATCCAATAATCATTATTTCCTAAAGGGTTAGAAATATCTCCGTCTGATGATTCACTTGAACCAGCAACTATAAAACCACCATCAAAGGTTTGCGCTACTGAAAAAGCTCTATCTATACTACTTCCTCCAAAAGATTTTTGCCAAATAATACTTCCTTCTTCTTGAGCTGAGTCTTTTGAAATTACTTTGTGGCTAACTAAAAATAAACAACTATCTGACTCAATTTGAGGTACCTTCCAATCGAAACTTAACCCAACGGTTGAGTCTGCAACTGTACTCCAAGTTACTCCATTGTCGGGACTAAACTCTAGCTTTATTTTCGTCGTGTCTGGTACTCCTTCCCAGCTTATCGTTGTTTCAGCCCCTGCCTCAAATACTTCACCTCCGTTCGGGTGAGTGAGTTTCAACTCGTCGGAAATCAGTCCCTGATTTGAAAGCATTATTAGTGCTAATATTATGTGAATAGGTCTCATAGTTCAGTGCAAAGGTATTATTGTTAAATTTTATTTTTGTAATATAATAAACACGCATAACATTACTAAATGAAAGTGATTAAATAAGAAAGAATATGGAAATTAGATATATAATAGAATATTTATTCGATATTCTTTATTTGTTGGATAGTTAATATAATCAATAATGGAAATAATATGGTACTAAAAAAACAGGCTGAATACTTAAATTCAGCCTGTTTGATAGTTTAGATTAATTAATGATTAAACATCAATGTAATAAAATTTAAAAGCATTAAATTCGAATTTACTTAATACTCCATTCCCATCAATATCCCAGTTGTTGAAAGCAAACTCCGCTAATTCATATTCGCTTATATAGTTATCGCTGTCAGAATCGATATCAGTGAAATATTCAGTATTATATATGACATCATAGTACTCATTATACTCTAATTTGCCATCTTTGTTGACATCTATCATACCAATTTCTTCATGAATTACATAATCATCATAGAAGTAGTTATAACCTATTAGCCACTCTTCGTCTGAAAGTAGGTTGTCGTTATCAGTGTCCAAACCAGCGTATGATTTCTTGAAAAATCCTTCTTCTATGATACCTTTTTCATCAAAAGGATCAGCCCAAGCTGGGAAGAACTCACTTCGAAATTTTTGAGTAAATTCGTGTTTTTCTATTAATTTGTCACCATCTTTATCCCATTCTGGAAAAGTTGTCTGTGCTTGAAGGCCTAATCCGAATAAGAAAATCAGGCATGTCGTTAATGATTTCTTGAATATCATAATAATCACCTTTTGTTTATTAAAAATGTTAATTATAGCAATAACGTAATAAAAATAAAACACAATTCCAAATATTAGTCATTATTATAAAGGATTTAGCGCTAAATGAGAAAGCTCGATAGGACTTAAAGGAATTCTAATATCAAAACAAATACAATTGAACAGAAATTTAGTGAAATAATGATTTTGAATCTAAGTTACAAAATAGAGTTTTAACCAATTGAGTCGGAAAACCATGATCATAAAAAACCTTTGTAGTGAAAAAACTACAAGGGTTTTTATTTGTGAGTCCAGAGGGAAATTCGAGCTGTATTTAGCTCCATTCCGAAAATCTTGATAATTAAGTATATTTGCTAAAGATTAGATCTTATCCCTTATTAAATTTTGTATAAACCTAACTAATAGTTATGTTAACCTTTACAATATAACCAATGCTGGATATGATTAAGTTTAATAGTAAACTTATTTCAATTGTTGGCAGTAATTAAACCCCAAAAAATTATGAAATTAAAATCTAAAACATCGATAGTCTTACTTGGAGTTGCTGTAGGCTTTATTGCATATTCTTTTGCTGAAGAATATCCAGGTAACACAATTTTGGGAATTGATTCTACCAATTTTAGCTGGATATTATTGAGTTTAGGTGCACTTGTAGGATCATTTTTAATTCAAATCTATATGCAATGGTCTGCATCAAAAACAGCTTTGCTAACCTACTCAGGTCTCATCCTTGGTGTAATTGCAGAGATATTTTATGACGCTATTATTTTAAATCTCAATCATAATATGGCTCCTATAGAAATTATTATTATTTCATTTATAGTTTTGCCTTCAGCTTTTCTAGGCGCTTTTTCTTCAAAGCTTATTCAATACTTAATTAACAGAAAATCTTAAAGTTAGTATTGAACCATATTCTCAATATTTGAGTATTATACCTGTTTCGCCTAATAGTTACAAAACAACTCTTAACACTCAGAATAATTTGTTTTTCAATTCACCATTAGTAGGTAATGGAACTGGTAGAAATATGGGTATTGATTTTACCCTGGAACGATACTTAAATAAAGGATTATACTTTCTCTTATCTGCTTCAATATTTGATTCCAAATACACTGCAAATGATGGAGTTGAACGCAATACAAGATTTAATAAAAACTATATATTCAATGCAACTATCGGTAAAGAATGGCAAATGGGTAAAAACGATGATAACCTACTTAGCGCAAATTTACACTTAATTATTATGGGGGTAATAGAATAGAATCCATTGATTTAAACAATTCCCAATTAAGAAAGGACATAATTTATGGGGAAACAAATGGTGAACTCTCATTTGCTAATAAGAATACAGATACTCCAATGCTTTCTTTTACTATTTCATATAGAACTAATTATCAAAACAGCTCATCTGTATGGACTCTACAGATGCTTAATGCAACTAGTACGAAAGAATTTGACAAGGACTATTATAACATCAAAACAAATACAATTGAACAGAAATTTAGTGAAATAATGATTTTGAATCTAAGTTACAAAATAGAGTTTTAACCAATTGAGTCGGAAAACCATGTTCGTAAAAAAACCCTTGCAGTGTAGAACTACAAGGGTTTTTTGTTTGTGGGCCCAGAGGGACTTGAACCCCCGGCCAACGGATTATGAGTCCGTTGCTCTAACCAACTGAGCTATGGGCCCTACATACTATTATTTCATTTCTGTTTATAATAGAGTTTCAAATATAAGAATATTTTTTTAATTCCAAATATAAAATATTTTTTAAAAATTCACTAGCCCTACCATTACTCCAAATCCGACTTTCAATCCAGAAATATCAAAATTGGGGTTAACTGTTGAAGTTCCTATTGTATTATGTGTCCACTTAGTATCTTGACCTATTGTTAGGTTGTAACTTGCATCAGCTCTTATTATAATGAAATTAGCAAGTGCATATTCTAATTGAATATTTGGCATTGCAAAAAAGTAGTTTTTCTCTAATCTATCAGTCCCAAAAGCACCAACTTGTTTAACATCATCTATTGTAGTTGAGGAGGCAAATGTCTCATAGGTTATATCACCCCAACCTGCATTAACGCCAGCTAATATAGCAAAGTGTTCAAAAGGGACATATCCATAGTGCATACTAAACCCAAACATACTTGCAGTTAAACTTACTTGCTTTTTCCCTAAAATTGCGGAATCTTGAGCAGTTGACATTGGATAATCAGCCTGATCTGACTCTATACTTCCCCCATATCCAAATACTCCTAGTCTCAAATTTTTCACCCAAGGAATACCCGTTAATCCTTGACCACCTGTCAATTGAATAGGTGATGAAAGTTGTAATTCTGGACAATCACAGAATGAATTGAGATTATCTTCTTTTATCATTAGCCAATCGAAAGTAACACCACCAGCTAAAACAAAATAATCTAGTGATTCTTGCTTCATTGGTTCATTATCGAATGGCAAGTCCATATCATCGTCCTGTGCCGTTAGGAACATCGGGAACATAATTAGCGACAGTAGTAATAATATTTTTTTCATGTTCTTATATTTTTTTAAAAATTAAAAATTAGCCAATCCAATCATTATTCCAAACCCAACTTTCAGACCAGATAAATCTAAATCTGAATTTTCACTGCTAGTTCCTAAGTTGTTGAATGTCCACTTGTCATCTTGTGCAAATGTTAGATTGTACGATGCGTCTACTCTTAGGATTATGAAGTTTGCAAGAGCATATTCTAACTGAATATTAGGCATAGCGAAAAAGAAATTTTTATCAAGTCTGTTCATTCCAGAGCTATAGGGACTATTTTCTTGGTAAGTAACCCTATCTTGATTGACAACGGAACCACTCATCTCATGAGTTATATCGCCCCAACCAGTATTCACACCACCAAGTACAGCGAAATGCTCGAATGGGACATATCCATAGTGCAGTGAAAAACCGAACATGCTTGCTGTTAATGTTCTTTGTGAATGAGAACGGCTAGGTTCTGGATTTGGGGTGAAAACAATTGTAGGTAAATCAAGAGTTCCAGATTCTTTACTACCACCATAGCCAAATACACCTATTCTTAGATTTTTCACCCAGGGAACACCTACAACACATTGTCCTCCTAACAGTTGAATTGATCCAGAGAGTAAAAGCTCATCTGGTAATTCACTTGAATTTCCAACAAGAAAACTATTCAAATCGTCATCTTTTATCATCAGGAAATCATAAGTAACACCACCAGCTAAAACAAAGTATTCAAGTGATTTTTGCTTTATTGGTTCATTATCGAATGGTAAATCTATCTCATCGTCTTGTGCCGTTAGTAACATCGGAAATAAAAGAACCGAAAGTAGCAATAATATTTTCATTATATTCATATATTAAACTTGATATTAGAAATTAGCTAAACCAATCATAACTCCAAAACCAACTTTCATACCATTTAAGTTGAAGTCTGGGTTTACAGAATTTGAACCTAAATTGTTATAAGTCCAATCTGTATCCTGCCCTACTGTCAGATTATAACTAGCGTCTGCTCTTAATACAATAAAACTAGTTATAGCATATTCTAACTGTATATTAGGCATAACGAAGAAGTAATTTTTTTCAAATCTTGAAACACCAAAAGGAATGGTTGTTTGAGCATCTTTTGGACTTGTAATAGCGTTAAAACTTTCATAAGTTACATCACCCCATCCAGCATTAACTCCACCAAGTATTGCGAAATGTTCGAATGGTACATATCCGTAATGAACACTAAACCCAAACATACTAGCAGTTAAACTTGTCTGAGAGCTAAACGTACTTGTAAATGGGTCACCATTTGGATCTATCCATGGGTAATTTTCTTCTAATAAATCCGACTCTACACTACCACCATAACCAAATACACCGAATCTTAGATTCTTAATCCATGGAAGCCCTAAAACACCTTGACCACCAGTTAACTGAATAGGTCCTGAAAGAGTTAAATCGCCTGAGTTACCCAAAAAAGAATTTAAGTTGTCTTCGTTTATCATTAGAAAGTCGTAAGTAACACCACCAGCTAATACGAAATATGTACGATCGTCATCTCTTAGCGGCTCATTATCGAAAGGTAGGTTATCTATTTCGTCATCTTGTGCAGTTAGGAACATCGGTAACATAAGTACTGACATTAATAATAATATTTTTTTCATTGTTTCTCCAATTTTTAATTTATTAATTAACTACAAAAATAATGAATTATACGAGACTTACATATTATTACGATTATTTACCTATTAGTTTTTATATTTGTAGTCTATTTTAAGACCAAAACTAGCTTAATTATTATGAAAATCACATTTCCAGATGGCAACGTAAAGGAATTTCCTCAAGGCACTAGCGGCTACGAGATAGCCAAATCTATATCTCACGGTTTAGCTCGCAACGCGCTGGGTATAGTACTCAACAATGATGTAAAATATGAACTACATAGTCCTATCAACGAAGATAGCACTATCAAATTTGTAACCTTTGCGGATGAAACGGGTAAGGATTTCTTTTGGCACTCTTCTGCTCACTTACTAGCAGAAGCATTGCAGGAACTTTACCCAGGTGTAAAATTCGGTATAGGTCCATCAATTGAGAGTGGCTTTTACTATGATATAGACATGCCTGGTGATGATACACTATCGTCTGATGATTTTCCGAAAATAGAGAGCAAGATGAAAGAGCTAGCTCAGAAAAAATCAGAATATGTAATGTCCGAAGCTACTTGGGAAGAAGCTTATGAATTTTATAAAGAGAAAGGAAACGAGTATAAGTTAGACTTGCTCGAAGGACTAAAAGGTCAGCCAATTACTTTCTGTACTCAAGGAAATTTCAAAGATTTATGCCGTGGTGGTCATATACCAAACACTGGCGAAATCAAAGCAGTCAAACTATTATCAACAGCATCAGCATATTGGAGAGGGGATAGTGACAATGCTACTTTGACCCGTGTTTACGGTATTACTTTCCCTAAAGCCTCTATGCTAGACGAATTTTTGGAAATGAGAGCCGAAGCACAAAGACGTGATCACAAAAAATTAGGTCCAGAACTTGGCATCTATATGATTAGCCAGAAAGTGGGACGTGGGTTACCAGTATGGCTGCCAAATGGTACTGTACTTCGCCGTAAATTAGAAGGATTTATAAAAGAAGAATTATTAAAACGTGGCTACCAAGAGGTAATAACTCCACATATCGGAAATTTAGAACTTTACAAAACTTCTGGTCACTACCCATATTATGCAGAATCACAATTCGCACCTATGAGCGTAGAGGAAGAAGAGTATATGCTAAAACCGATGAATTGTCCGCATCACCATCAGATATACAGCTCAGAGCAGCGTTCATATCGTGATTTGCCAGTGCGTATAGCTGAGTTCGGTACTGTTTATCGTTACGAACAATCTGGCGAGTTGAATGGTATGTCACGTGTACGTGGCTTTACTCAAGATGATGCACACATATATTGCACTGAAGAACAGCTAAAAGACGAACTAATCAACTGTATAGAGCTAACTCAGCTTGTGTTTGAGACTTTCGATATGGAAGTAACTACACGTCTTTCATTCCGTGATGACCAAGAAGGCAAATATGCAGGCGACGAAGAAGGATGGGAAAAGTCAGAAAGAGTTGTAAAAGAAGTAGCTGATTTTTTGAAATTAGACTATTTCATTGGATTAGGCGAAGCCTCATTCTATGGACCCAAAATTGATTTTATCGTACGTGATGCTATCGGTCGTAAATGGCAATTAGGAACAGTGCAAGTCGATTACGTGATGCCAGAGAGATTCGAGTTAGAATACATAGGCTCAGACAATGCACCTCACCGTCCAGTTATCATACACCGTGCACCATTCGGGTCAATGGAGCGATTCATATCGATTCTAATAGAGCACTATGCAGGGAATTTCCCATTTTGGATAGCACCAGTACAAGTTAGCGTACTACCGATAACAGATAGACAAAATGATTTTGCTGAGAAAATAGTCAACTCACTATTAGCTTCTGGCTATAGAGTGAAGTTCGATAATCGTTCGGAAGGTGTAGGCCGTAAAATAGCCGAATCCGAACAAGCAAAAATACCTTATGCCCTAATAATAGGGGATAGAGAGCAAGAAAGCGAAACAGTTTCTATACGCCAACACACTAAGGGCGATGTAGGTACTAGCACTATAACTGAAGTAATGGAGCTATTCGCACAGCTCAACCAGCCGGGCGGCGAGAAAGAAGCGGAAGGGTAATGTTCAAGAAAAAGCTCATAGTTCTATCTTCTCCTAGCGGTGGTGGCAAATCAACATTAGCTAATTATCTGATGACTCTATATCCGGAGATTCGTTTTTCTGTGTCATGTACTACTCGTAAAATACGAGAAGGTGAAGTTCATGGTAAAGACTATTTCTTCCTAACAAAAGAAGAATTCGAAGAGAAAGTAGCAAACGGAGAATTTGCCGAATACGAACAGATATTTGGCAACTACTATGGCACTCTGAAATCTGAAATAAAAAAACATCTGAACTCTGGCAACTCTATACTTTTCGATGTGGATGTAAAAGGAGCAGTATCACTGAGAAGAAATTTCCCTGATGATACTCTTCTATTATTCATATATCCACCAAGCTTCGAAGAACTACAACGTAGATTAGAAAAACGAAGCACAGAAAGCCCAGAAGAGTTGTACACCAGACTAGAGAGAGCAAAAGAAGAGCTAGAATACAAAGAGCTATTCGATCACTCTATCCTCAATGATGTTTTACAAACGGCATTCAATGATCTAGAAGAAGTAATAAAAGAAAATCTGAGTTGAGCAAGAAAATATTCAGCTACTTTTAATCCATTCAGATAAAATATGGATAAGATTTGGATATTTAATATCAGCATATTATATTGTATTCGGATAAAATACAGATAAGATATGGATAAATACACAAACAAACTCAACTTCAATTTTCAGACAAACCAGAAAGTATTGAAGCTAATTTCTCAGATTGATCTATACAAAGGCAAATGGAATAGTATAGAGAAACAGGAGAATACATACCTCAAAGAGCTACGGAAAATAGCTACTATTGAGAGTATTGGCTCTTCCACTCGGATAGAAGGTTCGACTCTATCTGATAAAGAAATAGAAAAATTGCTCAATGACATAAAGATAACCAAATTAACTACAAGAGACGAACAAGAAGTAATTGGATATTTTGATACATTGGAGGTAATCTATGACAACTACTACAATATCCAATTATCAGAAAACTATATAAAACAACTTCACAATAACCTACTCAAGCACAGTGATAAAGATGTAAGACATAGAGGTGAATATAAATCTTTATCAAATAAAGTAGTTGCCAAATATCCTGGCGGAATAGAAAAAGTAATATTCAACACTACTAAAATTCATCTAGTAAATAATGAAATGAGTGATTTGATTAGTTGGACTAATGAACAATTGAAACTAATGGAAATTCATCCACTAATCATTGCAGCTAATTTTATTTACGAATTCCTTTCTATTCATCCATTCCAAGATGGGAATGGCCGATTATCAAGACTACTAACTACATTAATTCTATTGCAAAATGATTATCTATTTATTCAATATGTATCGTTCGAAAATCTTATTGAAACTACAAAGAAAGAATATTATCAAGCTCTGATGAAATCTCAGAAGAACAGATATAAGAAGTCTGAAAATATTTCGGTTTGGACTTTATACTTTCTCGAAAAGTTGAATAACTTAACACAAAAACTAGATTCAAAATATGATATCCTAAAATCAAAGGGTGGATATTTGAATGAAAGACAAAAAGAATTGTTTAGTTACTTATCAGATAATCAACCACTAAAAATATCAGATTTGGCTATTGCATTTGATTACATAAACATCCACACATTAAAGAAAGATTTGCAGTATTTGAAAAAAGAGCAGATAATATCTACGATTGGTAAAGGCAAAGGAACAGTTTATATTATATCAGATGACAAAAAGTAAAAGTCAAAGCCTTATAATTTGATAGATTATAGTATATTAGGAATATTATTAGTTACAGATTAACAATATTTGGAGCCATTACTATGAGAAATCAACCTATAATAGTACCTAATTGGTACTGGGTAGCACCATTCTTATTTCTTAATGTCGGAATAAATTCAGTTGGGCTATCTGCTGTCACTACTTTTATAGTAGGTTCTAAATAGAGACTCTGGGTATTAAATATTGCATCTGATAATCTACCACCAATAATATCACCCTTTAGATTCTGTATTACTCTTATACTATCGGCATAATCATCGTTACTTGATTGTCCAGCAGTAGGATAGCCGTGGTAAAGATTCATTAATAATGCGTCATCTAATTTTTTACCTGGCGTTCCCCAATTCCAACCTAAAATAAAATCATGTTGAACAGGGTCAATAATGTCATAATTTGCAGTTGTATCTGTAAGTATAGGTAAAGGGTCTATTTTGTTTTGACCCAATAACATTATTGGAACAAATAATAGTAAGAGGAGCTTTTTCATTTCCTACT